>JBHENN010000065.1:0-12257 GCA_046262015.1 Actinomycetota bacterium
CGGCGCGCGCCCACGGCACTACCGCGCCGACCGCGAGGAACTTCGAGGCAACCGCCACTCCCCACTCCGGCCTCGGATGGGCGTCGGGGTCCCACGCGACGATCGAGAAGGTCACCGCGTGCTCATCAGGAGGTCGTCGACGGGGCCACGCAGGCTAGGCGTGCGCCGCCTTGTGCAGCTCCTCGTCCTGCGCCACCGGATACCAGCACGCCGCGAGATGGGCGCGCTCGATCTCGCCGAGCGGCGGCATCTCGAGCCGGCAGTTATCCGGGACTGCGTCGTCCCGAACGGCCACCTGGCGCGCCTTGGGACAGCGGGGGTGGAAGGGGCACCCCGACGGGGGATCCACCGGCGAGGGGACGTCACCCTTGAGCGTCACCCGGTTCTTGACCGAAAGCTCGCCGTGGCCCTTGGGAACGGCAGAGAGGAGCGCGGCCGTGTAGGGATGCTTGGGGTTCAGGTACAGCTCGTCCGCGTGGGCCACCTCGACGATGTGGCCGAGATACATCACCGCGATGCGGTCCGAGATGTGCCGGACCACGCCCAGGTCGTGCGAGATGAAGAGATAGGTGAGCTTGAACTCGTCCTGCAGGTCCTCCAGCAGGTTCAGGATCTGGGCCTGGATCGAGACGTCGAGAGCGGAAACGGGCTCGTCGCAAACGATCAGCTTAGGGCGGAGAGCGAGCGCCCGGGCAACACCGATCCGCTGCCGTTGACCGCCCGAGAACTCGTGCGGATAGCGGTTGTAGTGCTCCGGATTGAGACCGACGCGGTGCATGAGGTCCTGCACCTTGCGCCTGGTGTCGCCTTCGGTCTTGTGCACGCGGAACGGCGCGCCGATCACCTGCCCGACGGTCTTGCGCGGATTCAGCGACGCGTAAGGGTCCTGGAAGATCATCTGCATCTCACGGCGCAGAGGCCGCATCGCACGCCGGCTGAGAGTCGAGATGTCCCGGCCGTCGAACCACACCTGGCCGGAGGTGGGTTCCAGCAATCGGGTCACGAGCCGCGCGGTCGTCGACTTGCCGCATCCGGACTCCCCCACGAGTCCCACGGTCTCGCCGGGCCTGATCGAGAAGGTCACGTCCTCAACCGCGTGCACCCGGGCGACCTCTTTCTGGAAGAGGATCCCCCTGGTTATCGGGAACCGCTTGGTTAGGTGCTCGGCGGCGAGAAGCGAATCGCCTCGCTCGCTCTCGGTGAGATCCGCCGAGGGTGGAGCCGGTGCGGTCTGGCTCATACTGCGGCCTTCGTGCGTCGTTGCTCGCGCTCGTCCCACAGCTTGCGCTTCTGTTCGATCGAGAGGTGGCACGCGTCGGGATGGCCGCCGCCGCGCTCGACCAGGTCCGGGATCTGCTTGTCGCACGGCTCGAATCGATGGGGACAACGGGGATGGAAAGGGCATCCCGGAGGAACATTGATCAACGACGGCGGAGAGCCTTCGATCGGCAGCAGGCGCGTGCCCTTCTGATCGACGCGGGGGATCGATTCGAGTAGTCCCCACGCGTAGGGATGGAGGGGGCGCTCGAACACCTCGTCGCGGCTGCCCCGCTCGGCCGCCTTTCCGGCATACATGACCATCACCGACTGACAGATATCGGCAACCACGCCGAGGTCGTGCGTGATGAGGATCACGCCGATGTTGAACTCGGTCTTGATCCGGTCGATCAGCTCCAGGATCTGCGCCTGCACGGTCACGTCGAGCGCAGTGGTCGGCTCGTCGGCGATCAACAGATCGGGGTTGTGCGCGAGCGCCATGGCGATCATGGCTCGCTGCCGCATCCCGCCGGAGTACTGATGGGGATAGTCCCTGAAACGCTCGCGCGGATGGGGGATACCTACCGCGGCGAGGAGGTCGGTAGCCCGCTCGGCGGCCCGCTGCTTGGGGATCTTGTCGTGGCAGAGGATCGCTTCGACGATCTGGTTGCCGACCCGGTAGAAGGGGTGCAGGCAGGCGAACGGGTCCTGGAAGATCATCGCCAGCTCCTTGCCGCGGACCGACCGGAGCTGCTCGTTGTCGAGGGTCAACAGGTCGCGGCCCTTGAAGATCACCTGACCGGAGACGCGAGCCGCCTCCCGGTTGATCAGGCCGAGAGCGGTGAGACAGGTCACGCTCTTACCCGAGCCCGACTCCCCGACGATCCCGAAGGTCTCGCCCCGCCGGACCGCGAAGCTGAGCCCATCGACGGCCTTCACCACGCCGTCGGGGGTGGGGAAGTGGACCTGGAGATCCTTGACCTCGAGGAGGGTCTCCCTGGTGGTCATGGCCGGTGAGCATAAGGGCTTGGCCGCCCCGCGACCGTTATGAGTACTTCACCCGCGGGTCGAGGAACGCGTACGCGATGTCGACGAGCAGATTCGCCGCGATCACGGCCAGCGACGCGATGAGAGTGACCCCGAGGATCACCGGGAAGTTTCCGCTCTGTATCGACTGCACCGCGAAGGCGCCGATGCCGGGGATGTTGAAGATCCGCTCGGTGATGACCGCCCCGCCGAGCAGGATGCCGAGGTCGAGCCCGTACATGGTCACGACCGGGGTCAGAGCGCTCCGCAGCTGGTGGCGGATCACCGAACGTTCCCGCAAACCCTTGGCGCGCGCCGTCCGGATGTAGTCCTCGCCCTGCACCTCCAGGACGTTACCCCTCACCATCCGCGAGTAGATCGCCATGGACACGAACGCCAGGACCAGCCACGGTAGCCACATCACCTTGAACCAACCGACCGGGTCCTGCGTGATCGGCTCGTAGGTCCCCGTGTCGTAGATCCCCAGGTTCGAATCGAAGTAGAAGACCGCCATCAGTCCCAGCCAGAAGGTGGGCATGGACACGCCCACCAGCGCGAAGAACATCGAGGCCCGATCCCAGATCGTCCGGCGCTTGAGCGCCGAGATGATCCCGATCGTCACGCCGACCACGAGCCATATGACCGACGCTCCGGTCGCCAGCCCGATCGTCGGAGGCAGCCTGCGCAGGACGGCCTCGGTCACCGGCTCGTTGGTCTGGTAGGAGTGGCCGAAATCGCCCCGCACGGCGCGGCTGATGTAGAGGCCGTACTGCACGTACAAGGGCTTGTCGAGCCCGAACCTCTGGGTGATCGACTCGAGCTGCTGCGGTGACGGACGGCGCCCGCCCATGCTGACCGCGACGAAGCTGTACCCACCGGCCCCTTTGCGACCGGCGCCCCCCGGCAGGACGAAGAAGATGGCGAACACCAGGCTGACCACGAGCAGCATCATCACGGCCGACCACAACAGTCGCCTGATCACGTACTGGAGCATCTCGTAACCCCCGCCGGGTCCGCTGAGCCGTTACGCCTTACATCGTCGCGCCGATCGGCCGGCGCGGCCGAGAGCCGGGCGCCGGGCCGTTCTGGCCCCGACGCCGACCCTCTCCTACCGCGTGACCGCGTTCAAGACGGTCACCTACGCCCTGCGCTACTTCGCTGCGGAGTCCTTGACGCCCGCAACCACCCAATCGATATGCGAGAAGAACGTGTTGTAGATCGGGTTCACGAGGTCTTCGCTGTAGATGATCGTCTCCTTGTCCCAGGTCCAGGGGACCCAGGCCGCCGACTCCGTCGCCAGCCTGTTGACCTCTTCCCATGCCGCGTCGCGGTCGGCGCCCGGCGGGAGCGCCGCCGCCTCATCGATCGCGTCGTTCAGCGCCGGGTCGTTCAGCGACGAGTAGTTCTGGTTGCCCGACGGAAGGATGTTGTCGCCGTGGAACAGCGGGTCGAAGAAGGTGAAGGCGTCGTTGTAGTCCTTGCACCAGCCCGCCGAGGTTCCCATCGCGACCTTCTTCGAGGGCTCCTGGTAGAACTGCGTGTACTGGTTCGGGAACGCCGGGAGCTTCTCTTCGATGTTGCTGAAGCCGAGGTCCTCGAGGTTCTTGCGCACCGACTCGAAGTACTTGTCATGCGGGGGGTCGGACGCTCCGACCACCAGGATCGGCTTGTCGTAGCCGTCCGGGAAGCCGGCGTCGGCCATGAGCTCCTTGCCCTTCTCGAGGTCGCCGGCCATGCCCTCGGTCCCGAACGGGTTGTACTCGTCGGCCGAGAGGTGGCCGCCGATGCCTTCGGGCAGGATGCTGGCCGCGATCTCACCGGTCACGGGGCCACCCTGGAGACGCTTGAGCGCCGAGCGGTCGACCGCCCAGTTGACGGCCTCACGGACCTTGATGTCGTCGAACGGCTCGACCGTGGTGTTCATGAACAGGTAACGGGTGCACAGGCTCGGCTCGTTGACGAACCGCTCCTTGAGCTCGGGGTCCTGCAATGTCTGCTCCAGCGCCGGCCCCTGAGGGGAGACGTCGAGGCCCATGTGGTAGTCGCCGTCCTGGACCTTCTTGACGCCCACGTCGTTGTCGAAACCGAGCTTCCAGTCGACCGAGTCGACGTACGCCTTGCGGATCTCGTCGGTCGCCGCGTCCCACTCCTCGTTGCGCTCGAGCTGGATGTGCTCGCCCGGGGTCCACTCGGCGACGTAGTACGGGCCGGAGGCCACCATGTGGTCGGCGTACTCGGACGTCTTCTTGGCGTCGTACTTCTCCGCCGCTGCCCGAGGCACGGGGCTGAGTGCAGGCATGGCTGCCCGGTAGGGGAAGTCACCGGTCGGCTCGGTCATCGTGAAGACGATGGTCTTGCCGTCCGGCCCGTCCGGGCAGGTGACGCCCGAGATGGTGTCGGCCTTGCCGTCCTGGAAGTCCGTGGTCCCTTCGATCACCTCGTAATAGAAGGGGTAGCCGGCGCCCACCGAAGCGGTGAAGTTCCGCTCGAGGGCGTAGACGAAGTCGTCGCAGACGATCTCCTCACCGGTCACACCGGGGACGTCGTCACCACCGAGCGCCTTGCCATACCTGACGCCGTCCTTGATCGTGAAGCTCCACTCGGTGAAGTCGTCGTTCGCCTGGCCGGCATCGGTTGCAAGGTCAGCCACGGGAACGCCCTGCTTCTCGAAGTCGGCGACCGCCGGATAGGTCGTCAAGGTACGGACGACGCCTCGCATCAGCGTCCAAGTGACCGTGTAGTAAGCCGCGGCCGGATCCATGTAGTCGACGTCGGATACACCGGCGATCCGAAGCGTCCCACCCTTGGGGATGTCCTCGCTCGGCAGCTGGGCGCTGCCGTCACCGTCGTCCCCGCCGCCGCACGCCGCTCCGATAAGCGCGACGCAAGCCAGCACGGCCGCGAGCCTCAACATCTTGCGTTCGTTCCTCAAAGACTTCCTCCTCGTTAGATCGACAACATCGTCATCGGGGTCCTACCGGGTAGCCCTGTCTCTACGAGCCTCCTTCCGCTATCGACCGGTCTTGGGATCGAGCGAGTCTCGCAACCCATCGCCGAGCAAGTTGAAACCCAGAACCGTGAGGAAGAGAGCGAGGCCGGGATAGAACATGTACCACCACGCCGCCCCGTAAGAGACGTAGCCGGTCGCGCGGGCGAGCATCGTCCCCCATGCCGGCGTGGGCTCCTGGACCCCGACACCCAGGAAGGACAGCGCGGCTTCGCCGAGGATGTTCACCGGGATGATGAGGGTCGCGTAGATGATGATCGGGGCAACGAGGTTCGGCAGGATCTCGCGGAACATGATGAAGCGCGACGAGGCTCCGATCGAATAGGCGGCCTCGACGAACTGGGACTCGCGCAGGGACAGCACCTGACCTCGCACGATCCGCGCGATGTAGGGCCAGCCGAAGAACGAGATGAGGAAGATGACGATGCCCTCGCCTCCGCCCCACACGACGCTGAGGGCGATGCCGAGGAGCAGGAAGGGGATGGACAGGATCAGGTCCATGAAACGCGACATGACGGTGTCGATCCAGCCTTTGAAGAACCCCGCGAGCATCCCGACCACCACCCCGATCACGACCTCGATCCCGGTGGCGACGATCGCGATCTTGAGCGAGACCCGCGCCCCGTAGAGGACCCTCACGAACAGATCGCGACCGAGGTCGTCGGCGCCCATCCAGAACTGCTTGTTAGGGCCGAGCGGCGTCCCGAAGTCCGACAGCATCAGGGGCTCTTTCACCCCATCGACGACGCTTCCGACGTACTGCTCGTCAAACGGGTGGTGCACGACCTGGGTCTCCCAGATGCCCGCGGACAGGGCGAGCATGATCATCATGAGGATCAGGCCGGCGCCGAAGATGGCGAGCTTGTCGTCTTTGAAACGGGCCCAGAAGAGCTGCCGGGGGCTGCGGGCGACGGCGCCGCTGGGGCTGAGGGCTTGAGGAGACAGCCCCCCCTGGCCCGGCCCGACGAATTCGGTGGCACTCTGCGACAAGGACGGCTCCCGTCAAGGCTCCCCCGACGGACCCCTGACCCGGGCCCGAACCCAAGGGATCGACGCTACTACAGGTGTCGTAGCGCGTCTACCCCACGGGACCGGGGCAAGCTAGCGCATATAGGGACCGCCCGCGCCATCACGGGTGGGCGACGGTTTGTGTGATTCCAGCGCGACATCACACGGGTGGGCGAGGGGGGATTTGAACCCCCACACTCTTGCGAGCACTGGCACCTGAAGCCAGCGTGTCTGCCGTTCCACCACTCGCCCGTATCTCCCACACGGCCCGGCGCGCCCGGGAGCGCCAGGGGGTGAGGGGGCCGCCGGAGGGCATAATCCGTGCCTATGGGAGTAGCCCGAAGTATAGAGGAGCGGCTCGAGGGCCTGGTCGAGGGGTTCTTCGCCAAGGTCTTCCGCTCCGGGCTCCAACCGGTCGAGGTCGGCCGCAAGATCCTTAGGGAGATGGCCGAGAACAAGACCGTGTCGGTCAACCGGACCTACGTCCCGAACGAGTTCCGGGTGCACATGGGGTCGGACGACTTCGGGCGCTTCCGCCAGATGGAGGCGGCGCTTGCCCGCGAGTTCGGGGAGCTTGTTATCGACGAGGCCAAGCGGAACCGATGGAACCTCATGGGTCTCCCCCGGATCTCGCTGGTCGAAAAGGAGGGGTTGGGTCAGGGCCAGTTCAGTGTCGAGGCGGCGCTCGCGGCAGATGCCGACGTCCGGGCCCCGGGGGTCTCGACCCACGAGCCCAAGGAGGGCGACCCAGCGGCCACGCATGCGGTCTCGTCCGAGACGGCCGATCGCCTCAAGCTCCACGCCTCCGGCGCCCGCCTCGTGGTGCTGGACGAGCACGGCGAGGCGGCGAAGGAGAAGATCTCGATCACGCGTGCACCGGTGGTTATCGGCAGGATCTCCAGCACCGATGTGGTGCTGGCCGACCCCAACGTCAGCCGGCGCCACGCCGAGCTGCGGCGTGACGGGGGCCGGTGGGTCCTGGTCGACCTCGGCTCGACGAACGGGACGCTCGTCAACGGCAAGCTGGCGATGGAGCACGAGCTGCGCGATGGAGACCGCCTCTCCTTCGGAAAGACCCAGCTCCGCTTCGAGCTCGGCCCGGGATCGGGCACCGATGCCTGAGCTGGTCCTCGACCTCCTGAAGTTCGTATTCCTGGCCGTGCTCTACATCTTCATCGGGCGCGCGGTGCGCGCGATGTACCAGGAGCTTCGTCCCGGCGCGCCGCGCGCGACACCGGGAGGGTCCGCGCGGCCCGAAGCGGCTCGCGCTCAGCCCAAGGCCAAGAAGGTCCCCCGGCGCGCCGCGGTCATCGAGGGAGAGAACCTGAGAGGGAAGACCTTCGAGCTCGACGGCGAGCTGGTGATCGGGCGCGCCGAGAAGTGCCACGTCGTGCTGGAGGACTCTTACGTGTCGCAGGTCCACGCCCGGATCTTCGACAAGGACGGTGCGGCGATGGTCGAGGACCTCGGATCTACCAACGGCACCTACCTGAACCGCCGCCGGATCACCGGGCCCGCCGAGCTGCATCGAGGGGACCGCGTCAAGATCGGCAAGACCGTCCTGGAGATGCGCAAGTGAAGATCACCGTTGGCGCCAAGACGGACGTAGGCAAGCACCGCCGCGGGAACGAGGACGCGTACCTGGTGCAGTCACCTCTGTTCGGGGTCGCCGACGGAATGGGGGGCCATCTCGCCGGAGACGTGGCCTCCGCTACCGCGATCGGGGTGATAAGCGACGGCTCGCGCGCGGGAAGCCTCGAGCCGGACACACTCAAGACCCTGCTGCAGCAGGCGAACTCCGAGATCTGGAGCAAGGCCAGTTCGGACCCGTCGTTAAGCGGCATGGGCACGACGTGCACCCTGCTCGTGATCGAGGACGGGAACGCTCATCTCGCCCACGTCGGCGACTCGCGCGCCTATCTCTTGCGCGGCGGCACCCTCGAGCAGATGAGTGAGGACCACACGCTCGTTGCCCGGATGGTGCGCGAGGGACGGATCCGGTCGGACGAGGCGCAGCACCACCCTCAGCGGAACGTGATCACTCGCGCGCTGGGCGTCGACGAGCAGGTCGAGGTGGATGTGTTGTCGTTCGAGCTAGAGGCCGGCGACCGCATCATCCTGTGCTCGGACGGATTGACCTCGATGGTCGAGAACGACGCCATACGCGACGCCCTGGCCAGCACCGACGATCCCCAAGAAGCCGCGGAAGCACTGGTGGACGCGGCCAACGCCGCCGGTGGCGAAGACAACATCACGGTGGTCGTCGTCGACGTCGCTCCCGGGGACAGCTTCGCGGACCTCTCCCGCGGCGCGGGGGACGAGAGCGAGCGCGCGGTCACCGTGGCGCAGCCCCGGACGGCGACCCCGGTCCAGGCGCAGGCGCGCGTGCCCGACGCAGAGCACGGACGCCCCACGCACGCCGATGCGGGCGGCGACGAGCCCCCAGCGCGCCGCAGCCGGCGAGTGCTCGCCTGGGTCCTCGGGATCGCCCTCGTGGTCGGCGGCGGCTACGCCGCGGCCCGGGTCACGCTTGCCAACTCGTGGTACGTCGGCGCCAACGAAGAGGGTGTCGTCACCATCTACCGCGGGATACCGGAGGAGTTCGCCGGCCTCGACCTTAGCGAGAAGGTGAGCGCCAGCGGGGTGGCGGTCGAGGACCTTCCCCAGTTCCTCCAGGAGGATGTCGAGCAAGGGATCAAGAAGGACTCGCTCGCCGATGCTGAAGCGACGGTGGCAGATCTCGAAGATCGGGCTCGGGACTTCGGCCAAGAGACGAGCAGCGACGGCACCAGGAAGAAGAGGTCCCCATAGGGATGCAAGCAACCGCTCGTAGGAACTCCGAGCTCTCCCTCCTGATCCTCGGCTTGATCGTCGGCACCGGCGCGATCGCCTTGGTGACCCTTGCTCGCACCCGGGAATCGATCGTCGAAGCGGCCCCCTTCATGGTGACGATCGCTGTGCTCTACCTCGTGAGCCACATCGCGGTGCGGAAGCTGGCGCCTCAAGCGGACGCTCTGGTCCTGCCGCTGGTCGCGCTGCTGAATGCGCTGGGGGTGACCGCCGTCTACCGGCTGTCGCCCGACCGGTTCGGCCCGGCGCAGGTGCAATGGACGCTGCTCGGCCTGGCTTGCTTCGGCGGGACCCTGCTGCTCGTGAGGGACTACCGGTCTCTCGCGCGGTTCAAGTACATCCTCGGCTTCACCGGAGTGGGACTTCTGCTCCTGCCGATGACGCCGCTGGGCGCCACGATCAACGGCGCGCGGCTGTGGGTGCAGGCCGGCGGCTTCGCGTTCCAGCCAGGTGAGCCGGCCAAGGTCTGCCTGGTCATCTTCTTCGCCGCGTACCTCGCCGAACGCAAGGAGCTTCTCGCGATCGCGAGCCGGCGGGTCATGGGGATCCACGTGCCCGACATCAAGCACTTCGGTCCGCTGCTCGTGATGTGGGGTCTCTCGCTCGCAGTCATGTTCTTCGAGAAGGACCTCGGCTCGAGTCTGCTGTTCTTCTCGATCTTCCTCATCATGCTGTACATCGCGACGGCTCGGTTCGTCTACGTCGCGTTCGGGCTCGCGCTCTTCGCGGTCGGGGCTTACATCGGCTACCAGATGTTCGACCACGTGCAGAGCCGCGTCCTCGTATGGCTCGACGTCTTCGACCCTCGCTACATCCAGGACGAGGGCTATCAGCTCGCGCAGTCGTTGTTCGCGCTCGCCACTGGGGGTCTGTTCGGCACCGGCCTCGGCCAGGGGCGTCCCGACATCATCCCCGCCGCGCACACCGACTTCATCTTCTCGGTCATCGGCGAAGAGCTGGGATTGCTCGGGACCGCCGCGGTCGTGCTCGCGTTCATGCTGCTGATCGGGCGCGGTCTGAAGACGGCGCTCACGGCGCGCGATGACTTCGGCCAGCTCCTGACCGCGGGGCTCATCACGATCCTCGCCGTCCAGACGTTCATCATCCTGGCGGGCGTGACGAGGTTACTGCCGCTCACCGGCATCACACTTCCGTTCATGTCCTACGGAGGCTCGAGCCTGCTGGCGAACTTCGTCCTCGTTGCCCTCGTCCTGCGCGTGTCGCATCAGGCCGTGGCCGAGCCCGACCCCGCGATGACCGGTGAGATCCTGATCGGAGGGCGTCGCTGATGCTGCCGCAGATACGAAAGGTCGGTATCGGCCTTCTCGCGCTGCTGCTGGCGGTCTTCTTCCAGCTCAACTACCTGCAGATCTTCGCTGCGGAGCGGATCGCCTCGAACAACGCGAACGTGCGATCGCTCCTCCTGCAGTACTCGATCAAGCGCGGCACCATCACGACCGTCGATGGCGTGCCCGTCGCGGTCAGCAAGCGGACCGGCGGTCGCTTGAAGTACCTGCGGACGTACCCGGAAGGCGAGCTCTACGGGCACATCACCGGGTTCTATTCGATCGTGTACGGAGCCAGCCGGATCGAGGCGAGCTTCAACGACCAGCTCCTCGGTGAGACGGGAGTGGTCTCGATGCAGGACATCGAGGATCGCTTCCTCGGCGGCGGCAAGCAGGGCGACAACGTGCTGCTGACGATCCAGTCCCGATTGCAAGAGACCGCCCGCGCCGCGCTCGGCGAGCGCGTGGGGGCAGTCGTCGCGCTCGACCCCGGGACCGGCGAGGTGCGCGCCATGTGGAGCAACCCGTCCTACGATCCGGGACCGCTCGCCTCGCACACGGGCAAGGAATCGCGGGCGTACCGGGCCACGCTCGATCCCGACTCCCCCGACAGCCCACTGGTCAGCCTCGCCACCAACCGGAGCTTCCCGCCGGGATCGACCGTCAAGGTGATCACCGCCGCCGCCGCGCTGGAGTCGGGCCGGTACACGCCGACGTCCACGTTCCCCGACCCGGTCGAGCTCGAGCTCCCCCTCACCGACGAGACGCTCACCAACTTCAGCAAGACCGCGTGCGCCGGCGGAGGCGAGATCGACCTCTTCTTCGCCCTCGAGATCTCGTGCGACACGACCTTCGCCAGGCTCGGACTAGAGATCCCGGACGAGGTCCGCGAGACGGCCGAGAGCATGGGGTTCAACGAGCCGATCCCGTTCGACGTCGGCACCGAAGCGAGCACCTTCCCCGAGGTCCCCGACGACGAGGAACCCCTGCGTGCCTACGCCGCCATCGGACAAGGCGATGTCAGCGGCACCCCGCTGCAGATGGCGCTCGTCGCGGCGGCCGTCGCGAACGGTGGAGAGGTGCCCCGCCCGCGGCTGGTGCGCGAGGTGATCGACCCATCCGGCGGGCTCAGCGAGAGCTTCGGGCCCGAGACCCTTGGACGCGCGATGTCGGCGGACACCGCGGCCGAGGTGACACGCATGATGGAGGCCGTCGTCGCGTCCGGGACCGGGACAGCGGCCCAGATGCCCGGCGTGGGCGTCGCCGCCAAGACCGGCACCGCCCAGAGCGTGCCAGGAGCGGCCCCGCACGCCTGGTTCATCGCGTTCGCTCCCGCGGCCAACCCGCAGCTCGCGGTGGCGGTCTTTGTTGCCAACGGTGGCGGAGCGGGATCGGAGGCGACCGGCGGCGCCGTCGCCGGACCGATCGCGCGCCAGATGCTCGAGACCGACAGGGAGATCCGCGGGTGGTAGAGGCCAAGACGTTCCACGGGCGCTACCGGCTGGCGGGCAAGATCGCGGCGGGCGGTATGGGGAGCGTGTATACGGCAACCGACGAGCGCCTGTCCCGACGCGTCGCGCTGAAGTTGCTGCGACCCGACCTCGCCGAGGACCCCCGTTTCGTGGAGCGGTTCCGCAGAGAGGCACGGGCGGCGGCCGCACTGTCCCACCCCAACATCGCCGGCGTCTTCGACTACGGCCAGGAGGAGGGTCATCACTTCATCGTGATGGAGCTCGTCGACGGACCGGACCTCGCCCGGTTGCTGCGTGAGGAGGGCCCCTTCGAGCCCGACCGGGCGATCCGGATGGCGACGGAGGCCGCCG
>JBHENN010000066.1:0-7402 GCA_046262015.1 Actinomycetota bacterium
GGACCAGGGTCGGATCTTCAAGTACGACATCACCGGCGGCCGCTACGAGGAGGACGACTATCACTCGTCCGGGTCCGGCGGGAAAGACGCGCGCTCGAGCCTGAAGAAGCGCTTCCGCGCCGACCTCTCGCGCGACGAGGCCGTGAAGGTCGCGATCGAGGCATTGTTCGACGCCGCCGACGAGGACGTGGGCACGGGGGGCCCCGACCTGATGCGAGGCATCTTCCCGACCGTTGCCGACATCACGTCCGGAGGGCTCCAAGAGGTCTCGGAGGACGAGATCCGGGCGCTCTTCGAAGAGCTGATCTCGGAACGGCGCGACCAGATGATGCAACCCGACACGCACACGGTGGACGTGCGCCGGCCGGGGGACGAGGAGTAACCATGCCGATGCCCTACTACGTGTCGCCCGAACAGATGATGAAGGACAAGGCCGACTACGCGCGTAAGGGGATCGCCCGGGGGAAATCGGTGATCGTGCTCGAGTACGCGGACGGCATCGTGTTGCTCGCGGAGAACCCCTCGGCGACGCTGCACAAGATCTCCGAGATCTACGACCGGATCGCGTTCGCCGGGGTGGGCAAGTTCAACGAGTTCGAGCAGCTCCGCATCGGCGGCATCCGGTTCTCGGACATCAAGGGCTATTCGTACTCGCGCGAGGACGTGACCGCGAAGGGTCTCGCGAATGTCTACTCGCAGACCCTGGGCAACATCTTCACCAACGACCTGAAACCGTTCGAATGCGAGATCCTGGTCGCCTCGGTCGGCGACGAGCCCGACAGCAACGAGCTCTTCCACATCCTGTTCGACGGCTCCGTCACCGACCGTTCCGGGTGGGTGGCGATGGGAGGGGAAGCCGACACCCTGGGGACGTTCCTCGGCGAGAGGTACCCCACCGCCGCCCGGCCCCCGCTCACGGACGCGGTGCGCCTCGGCGTCGAGGCCATGAAGGGCGGGGAGGAGCGCGACCTTCCCGCGTCCAACCTCGAGATCGCGGTGCTCGACCGCACCCTGGCGCGCCGCAAGTTCCGGCGTTTGAGCGACGCCGAGGTCGCCGAGCTCCTGTAGGAGGTCCGCGGCCGGCGGCGGCGCGGCTCGTATCCTGGGGGTGTGGAACGACGGATCTTCGGGACCGAGAACGAGTACGGCGTCACGTGCACCTTCCGTGGCCAGCGGCGTTTGTCGCCCGATGAGGTCGCCCGCTATCTGTTTCGGCGAGTGGTCTCGTGGGGGCGGTCGTCGAACGTCTTCCTCGAGAACGGCGCCCGCCTCTACCTCGACGTCGGCTCGCATCCGGAATACGCGACCCCCGAGTGTGACACGGTCTACGACCTGGTGGTCCACGACAAGGCGGGTGAGAGGATCCTGGAAGGGTTGCTGCGCGCCGCCGAGGCGCGCCTGAGGGAAGAGGGCATCTCCGGGGACATCTTCCTGTTCAAGAACAACACGGACTCGGCGGGGAACTCCTACGGTAGCCACGAGAACTACCTGGTATCGCGCTATGGCGAGTTCGGCCGGCTGGCGGAGGTCATGATCCCGTTCTTCGTCTCGCGCCAGATCTTCGCGGGTGCCGGCAAGGTCCTCCAGACCGCACGCGGCGCGCTGTTCTGCATCTCCCAGCGCGCCGAGCACATCTGGGAGGGTGTCTCGTCCGCCACCACCCGGTCGCGCCCGATCATCAACACCCGCGACGAGCCGCACGCGGATGCCGAGAAGTACCGCAGGCTCCACGTCATCGTGGGCGACTCCAACATGAACGAGTGGGCGTCCTACCTCAAGGTCGGGGCGACGTCCCTGCTCCTTCGGATGGTGGAGGAGGGCGTGCAGGTGCGGGACATGACCCTCGAGAACCCGATCAGAGCGATCCGGGACATCTCCCATGACGCGACCTGCCGCCGGAAGGTGCGGCTGGCGAACGGCCGCGAGCTCTCGGCGCTGGACATGCAGAAGGAGTATCTCGACAAAGCCCTCAGATGGGTCGACTACCGCGACGACCACATCCTGAAGGAGATCGCCGGCATGTGGGAGCACGCGGTGACGAATCTCGAGCACGACCAGGAGAAGCTGCGCAGGCAGGTGGACTGGATCGCGAAGCGGATGTTGGTTGAGGGCTACCGAGAGCGACACAACATCTCGCTGGCGCATCCGAAGGTCGCGCTGATGGACCTCGCGTACCATGACGTCAGCCGCAAGCGGGGTCTCTACTACATCATGGAGCAGCGCGGCATGGCCGAGCGCATGTGTGACGAGGAAGACATCGAACGCGCCACGCAGGAGCCGCCCCAGACGACGCGCGCCAAGCTACGGGGCGAGTTCATCCGGGCGGCGAAGCGCAAGCGACGGGACTTCACCGTCGACTGGGTGCACCTCAAGCTGAACGACCAGGCGCAGCGGACCGTCCTGTGCAAGGACCCATTCCGCTCGACCGACGAGCGGGTCGCGAAGCTGATCGCATCGCTCTGATGCCGGTGTTCCGCGAAGGCAAGGTGGTCCGGGTCGCAGAAGAGCAGGCGGATCTGCTCGCTGTCAGGGTGGCGCTCCATTCAGGAGAGATCGACGCGGTCGGGTTCGCGCACATGCTGGGACCGATCGGACCCGGCGACCGGGTGGTCGTCAACACGACCGGCATCGAGCTCGGCCTCGGGACCGGCGGCGTCGGCTTCATCCTGTGGAACCTCGACGCCGGCCCGCCGACGCCCGAGGAGGGGCCCGGACACATCGTGAAGCTCCGCTACACCCCCTGGCAGATGGGGGTTCTCGCGGTCGAGGAAGCCGCCAGCGAGCACCACCACGCTCTCGTGGACGCCGAGAGCGTGGGGGGGATGCCGGTCGTGGCGTGCGGGCTGCATTCCCAGGTGGCAGGAGTGGTAGCGGGGATCAAGGCCGCCGGTGCGGACCTGAGCGTCGGGTACGTCATGACCGACGGGGCGGCGCTGCCGCTGCGATGGAGCCGGCTGGTGCGCGGTCTCGTCGAAGCCCGGCTCGTCGACGTCACCGCGACCTCCGGTCACGCCTTCGGAGGAGACCTCGAGACGGTCAACGTGTTCAGCGCCCTCGTGGCCCTGCATGAGGTCGCCCGGGTCGACGTGGCGGTCGTCGCCATGGGGCCGGGCATCGTCGGAACGGGTACCCGCCTCGGGTTCACCGGCATGGAGCAGGGCCAGGTCCTTGACGCCGCCGCGGCCGTCGGCGGCCGGCCGGTCGCGTGCGTGCGCCTCTCGTTCGCGGACGAGCGGCCTCGTCACGAGGGGATCAGCCACCACTCGCTGACCGCGCTGCGGATCGCGGCGCGCGAACGGGCGACGGTGGTCATGCCGAAGCTCGATCCGGCGCGCCGCGATGTCACCTTGCGACAGCTCGACGACGCCGGCGTCTGTTCCAGGCACGAGGTCGTGTTCGCTGACGGCCGCCCCGGCATCGAGCTGCTGCGCGCCCGGGGGCTCCGGCCTACGTCGATGGGCCGGTCCATCGACGATGCGCCCGAGCCATTCCTTGCCGCGGCCGCCGCGGGCCGCGTCGCCGCGGAGCTGGTACCCGGCTAGAAGGCCGCGGGTACGCTCGGACGATGCTCCGGATCGAGCGCGTGATCAACCTGATCATCGCCCTGCTCGAGGCGCCGCGACCCCTGACGGCCGAGGACATCCGCGCGCGGGTCGGCGGCTACGACCGGTCGAGCCACGAGGCGTTCCGTCGCACCTTCGAGCGCGACAAGGAGACCCTGCGAGCGATGGGCATCCCGCTCGAGCTGCGACCGAGCGATCCCTTCTCCGACCAGGCGGACGCGTACACGATCCCCAAGTCCAGCTACTACCTGCCCGACCTGGACCTCGAGCCCGACGAGGTCGCCGCCTTGCGCATCGCCGCCGACGCCTTGCTCGGTGCCGGAGACGCCGCCGGGTCGGCGTTCCTCAAGCTCGCGACGGACGACCCGATCGGCCCGGTCGCGGGACCACGCATCGTGTGGGGGGCCGACCTCGCTGCGGAGGAGCCTCTGCTCGCCCCGATCCACGCCGCGTTGCTCGAGCGTCGCCCGGTCCGGTTCGACTATCCGTCCGCCGCCGGCGATACGGCATCCAGGACGCTCCATCCGTACGGGCTCGTTCATCGCAAGGGGAGGTGGTACGTCGTCGGGCTGGACCCGGCCCGCTCCGACATCCGCTCGTTCCGGCTCTCCCGGATCGCAGGCGACCTCGAGACCCTCGACGGCGGCTACGAGATCCCGACCGGCTTCGACGCGGCCGCGCAGCTCGCGGGCGAGGCGTGGGAGGTGGGACGGCCCGGGGACGACCAACCTGATACCGCGCGCGTGCGGTTCGAGCCGCACATGCGCTGGTGGCCGGAGCAGAACCTGCCCGACGCGCCGCGGCGCGAGGCGTCCGGCGGAGCCGTCGAGGTCGAGCTTCCGGTGGCCAACCTCGATGCCCTGATCTCGTGGGCGCTCGGGTTCGGGAGCGACGTCGAGATAGTCGCCCCCGAGACGGCGCGCGCTCGCATGGTGGAGCACCTGCGCCCACATCTCCCGGCAGGCCGCGGGTGACGGACGGCGCGGGCCGACTCGGCAAGAGGTTGCAGCGGATCCTGTTGATGCTTCCTTACGTCATCAAGAACCCGGGGGTGAGCGTGCACGAGCTCTCCGAGAGGTTCGGGGTGGCGGAACGCAACCTAGTCAACGATCTGGAGCTGCTGTTCTTCTGCGGTCTGCCCGGCTACGGACCCGGTGACCTGATCGACGTGTCCCTGGAGGGCGATCGGGTGTTCGTCGGTATGGCCGATTACTTCGCCCAGCCGTTCCGGTTGACGCAGGTCGAAGCTCTGGCTCTGTATACGGGAGCTGCAGCGATCGCAGAGCTTCCCGGGATGGAGCAAGCCGATGCGCTGACGCGGGCGCTGGCCAAGCTTGCGCGCGCCCTCGGACCGGACGGGGTCGGCCGGGCCACCGAGGCCGCCGGCATCGACGTGAGGATCGAGCGCTCACCGGGCGCGCATCTCGAGGTCCTGCAAGAAGCAGTAGGGGCGCGCCGCCGCGTCGATCTCGAGTACTACTCCGCAACCAGGGGCGAGCTGACGCGGCGGATCGTCGACCCCTGGGGTCTCGTGGCCGCGTTGGGACGCTGGTACCTGGTGGCGTGGGACCACGACGCCTCCGAGGAACGCATGTTCCGCGCGGATCGGATCAAAGCAGCGACGATCACGAACGAGGCGAGCGAGGTGCCCGAAGCGTTCGATCCCGACCGTTACCGGGGTGCCTTCACCGGGCGCGGGACCGAGGACGATATCGTGCGCCTCGAGATCTCGCCTGCGGCCGCTCGCTGGTTCGCCGACTACTACCCCCTAGCCAGCTCCACCCCGCTCGACGACGGGTGGGTCGCGGTCGAGCTGACCGCCGGCGGCACGAGGTGGGCCGCCGTCCTGGTGCTCCGCCTCGGGGCCGACGTGCGCACGGTCGAGCCCGAGCCGGTACGCCGTGCCGCGTCCGAGCTCGCGGCCGCCATCGCCCTTCGCTACCGGGCTCGTGGTACCCGATCTCGTTCCCGGCGCAGCCCCTCGCCCTCGCCCACCACGAGGAAAGGTGGACCCTCCCGCTAAACCTCGGGGGCACCGGGCCGATAACAACAACAGGCCGAACCGGCTGAAGAACGAGCGAAAGAACCGAGCGAAACCGAGCGAAAGGCGCGGGATGATGGTGACGATCAAGGCGACCTGCCCCACGTGTGGTGAGGTGGCCTTGACCGCCGACGACATCGTCCTCCGCATCGCCGCGCTGAGCCCGTCCAACAGTTACTGCTTCTCCTGCCCCGAGTGCCGAACCGTCGTGCAGAAGCCTGCCGACGAGCGCGTCGTGCGCCTCCTACTGTCGGGTGGGGTCACCCCACTCTTGATCCAGGTGCCGGCCGAAGCCCTCGAACGTCCGGCCGGTCCCCCGATCAACCACGACGACCTTCTATCGTTCCACGAGCTCCTCCAGGGAGATGACTGGTTCGAGCAGCTCCTCGGGCACGACCGCTCCTCTTAGTCGGTCAGACGCCCGGCGCGCCGCCGGAGCGAGGCCCCCCGCAGCACCCCCCTAGACTTCGCCGATGCCCCAGATAGGACCCTTCGAGATCCTCATGGTGGCGGCGATCGCCTTGATCGTGTTCGGTCCTCAGCGGTTGCCCGAGATCGCCCGCGCGGTGGGCAAGGGCCTTGCCGAGATGAGGCGGATGGCCACGGACCTGCGCGACGAGTTCGAAGCGGGCCTCGAGGTCGACGACGAGGACGACTCGGGGGAACCTCCGGAGGCGCCCGTGTCGCACCCGCTCGCGCGCGCCACGGGTGAGAGCACCGCGCTAGAGGAGGGGGACGGAGCCGCGCGGCCCGAGGCGCCCGCCGAGGTCGAGGGTCCGCCGGACGCAGCCCGGTGAACGGCGCCGGGGATCTGAGACGCCGCCGCCTGAGGTTCCTCCGGCGGCGGAAGCGGCGCAGGAGCGCGGTCGCGATGTCGATGGTCGAGCACCTCGCCGAGCTGCGGACCCGGCTCGTGATCTCTCTCCTCGCCTTCGTGGTGGTGTCCGCCGTCGCGTTCGCCCTGTTCGATCCGATCATCACCTTCCTTCGAGGCCCCCTGTGCGACCTCCCGCGCGACAAGTTGGGACCCCAGGGATGCGACCTCTTCTTCACCGGCGCGCTCGGGGGTTTCCAGGTACGCCTCAAGGTCGCGGCGATGGGCGGGATGATCTTCTCCGCGCCGATCTGGCTCTACCAGCTGTGGGCTTTCATCGTGCCCGGCTTGCACGCCAACGAGCGCCGCTACGCGGTGCCGTTCGTCGCCACCTCCGTGAGCTTGTTCCTCGTCGGCGTGACCGCCGCCTATCTGTCGCTGCCCGCGGGCCTTCGGTTCCTGGTCGGGGTTGGGGGCGAGAACCTCGTGCCGCTGTTCCGCGCCGAGGAGTACCTCAACTTCGTGGGTCTGATGTTGATCGCGTTCGGCATCATGTTCGAGCTGCCGCTGGTGTTGTTCTTCCTGGGTCTGGCGGGAGCGTTCACCCCGGCTCAGATGCGAACCCACCGCAAGGCCGCGCTCGTCGGCATATGCGCGCTCTCGGCCGTGATCACCCCCACTCAGGACCCGTTCACGTTCGTGGCGATGGCGATCCCGTTGTACGGGCTGTTCGAGTTGACGATCGTCCTGCTGGGGCGCACCCTGCGCCGGAAGCCCGCGCGCGAGTCGGTATAGTCGCCGGCCATGGCGATAAAGGGCAAGAAGAAGAGCCAGAGCAGGGGCAGCCAGGGGCAGCGCCGGCCCGCGGCCGCGCCCCGGCCCACCTACGCACCGCGCCGCGCGACGCGGTGGTACCAAACGCCGGCCGGGCGTCTCGCGGCCATCACGCTCGGGCTGCTCCTCCTCGGGACGGTGTTCTACGTG
>JBHENN010000067.1:0-4085 GCA_046262015.1 Actinomycetota bacterium
GCCCTCGACCGCGAGCGGGGTGAGGGCGGCGAGCCGCGCGGGCGCGCCGCCTCGGACATCCCGCGCTGCACCGAGGGGCCCCCGCCCTCGCCCGTTCCGAGGAATCACCCGACGCCGCCGGACCCGTCCTCGGTAGTAGAGCCCGGTGTCGACCTCGTCGCGATCGTTGCGACCTCGTGCGGCGAGCTGACGATCGACCTCCTCGAAGGCGCCGCGCCCGAGACCGTGAGCAGCTTCGTCTCCCTCGCCCGGACCGGGTTCTTCGACGGTCTCGAATGGTTCCGGGTGGAGCGCGATGCGGTCATCCAAACGGGCGACCCGAACGGGGTGGTCGGCGAGCCTCCGGATGGCCCCGGCTACACCTTCCGGGGCGAGCTCCCCCGCCGCGGACGGGACTATCGCTACGGCATCGTGGCGATGGCGCCGGAAGGGCCGCCTGTGGGGGCGTCCGAGCGAGGCCCCGAGCACGTCTTCGGGAGCCAGTGGTTCATCGTCGTGCACGAGGAGGGCACGGCCGGGCTCGATCCGTTCTATCCCATCTTCGGGCGGGTCGACCCGGACTCCTACGAGACCCTCGAGCTGATCGCCAAGCAACCGGTCGCCGGTGGGACCGACCCGACCGCCGCGAGCCGGCCGCAGGAGCCGATCTACATCCTGTCGATCGAGATCGTGGAGCGCTGACTCAGCTCGCAGGCTTGAGCGGCGCGAGGCTGAGGTCGAGGCGCCTGTCGCCGCCCGCGTCGGGGAAGTGGATCGTCGCTTCGAGACCGACCGCGGAACGAGCGATGTCCACGATGACCCCCCGGCCCCAGCGATCGTGCTGAACCTCTTGCCCGACCTTGAAGTCGGCGCCCGATCGGGTCCCGGCAGCGGCCACCCCAGCACGCTGCTGCTTCTCGGCGCGACTGACGAGCGCGTCGGGGATCTCGGTGAGGAAACGCGACGAGGGGTTGTAGCTGGACATCCCCCACAGGCTGCGGGACCACGCGTTGAGGAGGTAGAGACGCTCGCGGGCGCGCGTGATGCCGACGTAGCAGAGCCTTCTCTCCTCCTCGAGCTGGTCCTCGTCCACCAGCGACCGGATGTGCGGGAAGACACCCTCTTCGAGGCCCACGATGAACACGACGGGGAACTCGAGACCCTTGGCGTTGTGCAGGGTCATGAACGTCACCCCTGCTTCGTCACCTTCTTGGGTGTCCGTGTCCGTGACGAGAGCGGTCTGTTCGAGGAACCCGGCGAGAGAGGGCTCGTCGACACGGGCGTCGTACTCGCGCGCGACCCCCGCCAGCTCGCGAAGGTTCTCTTGGCGGGACAGCGCCTCGAACGTCCGCTCGGCTGCAAGCTCCTCCATGTAGCCGGTGATCTCCCACGCCATCTCGACCACGTCGCCCACCGGCATGCCCGAGGATCCGGCGGTCCCGATCCGCTCGAACAGCCGGGCCGCCTCCAGCACGCCTCCCACGGCGCGCCGGGACAAGCCCGGTACCTCCTCGGCGCGTTCGAAGGCGGCGCCCAGCGGGATGTCGAGGTCGCGCGCGAACTCGGATAGCTTCGCCAGGGTGACGTCGCCGATGCCTCGCCGAGGCGCCTGAGCGGCGCGCGTGATGCTGATCCCGTCCGCCGGGTTGACCGCGGCGCGCAGCCACGCAAGCAGGTCCTTGATCTCCTTACGCGCGTAGAACCCGACCCCTCCTACGAGTCGGTAGGGGACCTCCTCGCGGGCGAAGATCTCCTCCAGCACGCGCGACTGAGCGTTGGTCCGGTAGAAGACGGCCATGTCCGCGAGAGGATGGCCGAGCTCGGTGAGCCGCCTGGCCTCGTGCGCCACCCACATCGCTTCGTCGTGCTCGTTATCCGCCTGATAACGCGTGATGGGCTCGCCCGCACCGGTCTCGGTCCAGAGCGACTTGGGCTTGCGCATCACGTTGTTCTCGATCACGGCGTTCGCAGCGGTCAGGATCGTCTGGGTCGAGCGATAGTTCTGCTCCAGGGTGATCACCCGGGCATCCGGCCAGTCGCGCTCGAAGTCGAGCAGGTTCTTGATCGTGGCGCCGCGGAACGCGTAGATGCCCTGGTCGACGTCACCGACGACGAAGACGTTGCGGTGCTTCCCCGCCAGCAAGGTGGCCCACCGCGCCTGGGCATGATTGGTGTCCTGGAACTCGTCCACCAGGACGTGAACGAAGCGGTCCTGGTAATGCCGGAGGATCTCGGGGAACCGGTCGAAGATCTCGACGGTCCGCATGATGAGATCGTCGAAGTCGAACGCCGAAGCCTCACGCAACCTCCGTTCGTACTCGCGATAGATCTCACCCGTCGTCTTCTCCCAGGGGTTCGCCGCGAAGTCCGAATACAGGCCCGCATCCATCAGCTTGTTCTTCGCGTCCGAGATCGCCGCGGCGACGGCCCGGGGGGGCACGCGCTTCGGATCGACACCGAGGTCCTTCATGCAGAGCTTGATCATCCGTTCGGAGTCGGCCGAGTCGTAGATCGAGAACGACGAGCGGATCCCGAGATGCGGCGCCTCGCGGCGCAGGATCCGCACGCATGCGGAATGGAAGGTCGAGACCCACATCTTGTCGGCGACCGGGCCGACGAGACCGGCCACCCGGTGTTTCATCTCCGCTGCGGCCTTGTTGGTGAAGGTGATCGCCAGGATGCCGAACGGCGACACGCCGTTGGCGATCAGATAGGCGATGCGATGGGTCAGGACCCTGGTCTTGCCTGACCCTGCGCCGGCGACCACCAGGACCGGGCCGGCGGGATGGCGCACGGCCTCCCGTTGAACGGGGTTGAGCCCGGCGAGCGGGTCGGGTGCTTCCATGGTTGTGATTATCGAGCCTGGATGCGCCCCGCGAGGCGCTTCGCCGCGGCCCGCTCGTCCCGGGTCAGCCCGGCGGCCACCAGCCCGGCGGCATACGCCGCCACGACCGCGGCTGCGGTAACCACCAGGTCGGCCCCGCTGCCGTCGACCAGACGGTGGGCCGCCCACCCGGCGACGGCCGCCGCGCCCGCGGGAAGGAGGAGCCGCCCATACGCCCGGTCGTAGGGCTGGATCCCGGCGAACCGCTTCACCAGGACCAGCCGAACGGCGTTGGAGCATGCGAACGTGACGCCGTTGGCCACCGCCGCTCCCTCGATCCCGTAGCGGGGACAGAGCCACAGCGCGAGGGCCACGTTGAGCGCGAACGACGCCGCGTACACCGCGAGGTCCCACCCCGTCCTGCCGATCATCAAAAGGACGAAGCCGGCGCCCCCCGTGGCCACGTTGACGAGCTGACCGGCAAGGAGGATCAGCAGCGCGGAGTGGCCCTCCGAGAACGAGGGACCGAACAGCTCCAGGACCGGCCGCGGTGCGACCGCGAGGACGACGAAGAGCGGGAGGGTCACACCGAGCGTCCAACGCGTCAGCGACTTGAACAGCCGGTCGAGCGCCGCGATCTCACCGCGGTTGTACAGGTCGGCAACGAACGGGCTGAACATGAGGTTGACCGAGGTCAAGAAGAGCACCACGACCTGTCCGGCGCGCAGCGCGCCCGAATAGACCCCGACCGCCTGATCCGTGGCGAAGCGCGTGAGCACGAACAGGTCCGTCCAGAAGAGAAGCTGGGAAAAGAGCGCGGCGGGGGCGCGCGGCCCCGCGTAGCGAAGGAGACGTCCGCCCTCGCCGCGGACCAGGCGCCCGCCCGGCCATCCCGAGCTCTCCCTGTGCCACGCGGCGAACGCGGCTGCGGCCGCAACGGCCCACGACAGCGAGTACGCGAGCACGGCGACCCACGGGCGCTCCGACAGCTGCCAGCCGGCCAGGATGAAGGCGATCCACAGCAGAGGCTGACCCGCCCAGAAGATGTACAGGGTGTAGCGCATGATCTTGAGGCCGCGCGTAGCCCCGAGCCACACGTTCGTCAAGGCCAGGAACGGCAGCCCCACCGCGGCGGCTTCGACCGCCCACCGGCTCTCGTCCGGGTCAAGCGAGAACCAGACGCGAACCCCCTCGGCCGCGATCACCGTCACCAGCGCGACGAGAACGCTGGCCGCCGCCGCGACCACCGCGGCGCGCCGGACGCGGGCGCGCGTGGTGTCCC
>JBHENN010000068.1:0-17225 GCA_046262015.1 Actinomycetota bacterium
GGGGAACCGCGGCGAGCCACAGGACGGGTGGCACCAGCGCGATCACCGCCACCGTCGCCACACCCCGCCGCCGCCCGAGCTCGACCCAAGCTCCCCGTCGAGGACGAACGCGGCCGTCGCCAGTCGGGTCGGGGCGCCGGCTCAACACGATCGTAGATAATCCCATCAGCCCCCTCGCCGGGGCGACCGTGACCGCGCCGGTTCTAGCGGGCGGGCTCGCGCCGGACGGCCCGGCGCTGCGCGTCCGCGATCTGGCTCCGCAGGGCGGTCTCGTCCCCACGCCGGATCAGCTCCAGCGGGTCGGGCCGTCCGTGGACGATGCTCTCGAAGAACGCCTTCCGCAGGTCATAGGTGGCGAGGTTCTCCTTCGCCCAGACGCGCAGCTCTCGCAGGACCTCGGCGAGGCGCGCGTGCTCGGGGCCCAGCCAGACACGGACCTGGTCCCGAAGCCTCTGCGCGAGGACGGGACTCGCGCCCGACGTCGAGACAGCCACCGCGATCGGGCCCTGACGCACGACCGCGGGAAGGATGAAACTGCACAGCTCGGGCACGTCCACGACGTTGACCAGCATGGAGCGCTCCTCGGCGTCCTGGAACACCCGCCGGTTGACCGAGCCATCGGCGGTCGCCGCGATCGCCAGGAAGCGCCGGTCGAGGTCCCCTTGCCGATAGGGCCGGCGCAGCCACCTGATCGCACCGTCGTCGTGGAGGCGAACCACCTCGGGGACCGCATCCGGCGCCACGACGGTGACCTTCGCTCCGCACTCGAGCAGGCCCGCGATCTTCTCGAGGCCGACCGCGCCCGCGCCCACCACCAGACAGGGACGATCCTTCAGGTCGATGCACGCCATGTACACCGGGGCCGCGCTCATCGCTCGGCCTCTGCGGTGCGCTCGCCGAGCCCGTCGAAGCGCAGATCGAAACGACGGTCGCACGAGGAGCAGTACCAGCCGCTCGGTCCCCCGGACGGTTCCAGCTCTTGCTCCCCGCAGTACGGGCAGAAGAAGGGAGCCGCCCGGACGGTCACTGCTCGGCCTCGGTCTGGTGGCCGCCGCGGCCCTTGCCGAAGGTGTGGATGCCGCATTCGGTCTTGCTGAAGCTCTCCCACCGACCGGCGCGGTCATCGTCGGATCCAGAGACGGGGCGCGTGCACGGCGTGCAACCGATCGAGCGGTATCCGTTCTCCAGCAGAGGGTGGGTAGGGATCTCGTGCAGGCGGAGGTAGCTCTGGACGTCGTCCTTGCCCCAGCGGGCGAGAGGATGGATCTTCAGGACCTCGTTGCCCGACGGGAGCATCTGAGCCTCGACGATCGGCGTGTCTGCCCGCAGCGGCGATTGATCGCGCCGGATGCCGGACATCCATCCGTCGAAGTCCTCGAGCGCGGCTTGAAGGGGCTCGACCTTGTTGATGAAGCAGCACCGTTCGGGATCGGTCCGATAAAGCTCCGGTCCGTAGCGCGCCGCCTGGGCGGCCGGCGACCCGTGCGCGCCGCGCACGTCGACCAGCTTCAGGTCCCAGAGATCGCGGATGTGGGTGCGGAACTCCATCGTCTCGGCGAAATGGAACCCTGTGTCCAGGAACAACACCGGGATGTCGGGGCGTATCGACCGCAGCATGTGAAGGATCACCAGGCCCGAGGACTGGAACGAGGTCGCCACCGCGAGACGGTCGACCGTCGCCGCCGCCCACTCGAGTACGTCGACGGGTTGTCCTCGTTCGAGCGCGTCGTAGCCGGCGTCAGGGGAGGCGAACTCGTGAAGCGCCAGCGCGGGCGCTGCGCTTCCGGGTCCGTCCGTCACGAGCGTGGCTCCGCCACGATGGTCGGAGCGGGGCCGGCGTTCGCAAGACGCGGCCGCGCGCCGAAGGACTGGAGCTCGTCGTCGGCCAGCCGGGCCACGAACGACGCGAACGTGTCGTCCGGCCGACGCGCTCCGCGGTAGCGACGGATCAGCGTCTCGACGTAAGGACCGGCTTCCGAAGCGGGCACCTTCACCCCCTTCACCTTGCGGCCGAAACCACGCTCTGCCCCGAGATGGCCGCCGAGGTGGACCAGGAACGCCTCGGTCTTGCGGCGCGTCTCGACCTGCTCGCCGTGGGCGTCGAGCACGTAGGTCTTCTCGGGCACCACGCACCCCATGAGCCCGATGTCGGCGGTCTGGTAGCGCGCGCACGAGTTGGGACATCCGTTCACGTTGATCCGAACGTCCTCGATGAAGTCCGGCATCGCACGCTCGAGATACCCGTAGAGCTCGGCCGCGCGGCCTTTCGTCTCGACGATCGCTAGCTTGCAGAACTCGATGCCGGTGCACGCCATCATCCCCTTGCGCCACGCGCTGGGAGCCACCGGGAGGTCGAGGGTCGCGAGCTCGTCGGTGAGCCCACCGACCCGGTTCTCGGGGACGTCCAGGATGACCAGCTTCTGTTGCGTGGTGGTGCGGATCCTTCCTTGTCCGTAAGCGCGCGCGAGGCGCGCCACGGCGCGCAACTGATGGCCGGAGATCCGACCGGCCCGGGGTGAGAAGCCGACGTAGTGGTTGGCATCCTTCTGCGGCCACACGCCCGTGTGCTCGCGATGCGAGTCGAGCGGCGGAGGCGTCTCCTCCAGGTCATCGAGCCGGTAGCCGATCGCTTCCTCCAGGACCGAGCGGAACCTCTCCGCCCCCCAATCGCGTACCAGGAACTTCATGCGCGCCCGGTTGCGCGCCCGCCGGTAACCCCAGTCGCGGAACACTCCGGTGATGCCGGCCACCACCTCCACGGCCCGGGCGGGCTCTACGAACGCGCCGAGCCTCTGGGCGAACATCGGGTTGGTGCTCAAGCCGCCCCCGACCCACAGGTCGAACCCGACCCTGCCGTCGGGATGCGTCGCACCTACCAGTCCGATGTCGTTCACCTCGTGCTGACCGCAGCGATGAGCGCACCCCGATATCGAGATCTTGAACTTACGGGGCAGGTTCGAGAACGCGGGGTCTCCGACGAGGCGCGCGTTGGCGGCGTCAACCGTGTGAGACGCGTCGATCACCTCGGACGCATCGATACCCGCGAGCGGGCAACCCAGGATGTTGCGAGGCGTGTCCCCGCACGACTCGGTCGTCGACAGTCCGACCGCCTCGAGCTGCTCCCAGATAGCCGGTACGTCCTCGATGCGGATCCAGTGGAGCTGTACGTTCTGCCGGTCGGTGATGTCGGCGACGTCGCGGCCGAGCTCGACCGAGATCCGCCCGATGACGTCGAGCTGGTCGGCCGATAGAGCGCCGCCGGGGATCCGGATCCGCAGCATGAAGTAGCCGTCGGTCTCCGGCCTCTGGGTGTAGAGCCCGTGCCACCGGAAGCGGTTGCGAAGGTCGGAGGGCCAGATGGCGCGGAAGCCCTTGTGCGCGTAGACGGTCTCGATGCGGGCGCGGACGTTGAGCCCGTCGTCCTCTCGCTTGGCCTGCTCGGCCGGGTTCAGGGGCTCGGTATAACCCAGGGCCCACTGGCCCTCGCCACGGGCGCGCGGGAGCGGCGGAGCGGGCAGGGGGGTCCCGGCGCCTCCCGTGGAGGCCGTCACCGGCGTCTCGTCCCCAGACATGGTCTGTTTTCTACCGTTGAAAGATGTTAAAGTCAAACGCATGGCTGGACGGGTGGTGCTGGTAGGGGCGGGTCCCGGCGACCCGGACCTCGTCACGAGGGCCGGTCTGCGCGCCCTGGGCTCGTGCGACGCGGTCGCGTTCGACGACCTCGTGGCATCCGAGCTGGTGGCCGAGGCGCCGGCTCACGCCGATCGCTACCCCGTCGGCAAGGCGGCAGGGCGCCCTGTCGCCCAGGAAGAGATAAACGCGCTGCTGATAGATCTCGCCCGCGCCGGACAGGTCGTGGTCCGGCTCAAGGGCGGCGACCCGTTCGTGTTCGGCCGCGGAGGCGAAGAGGCCCTGGCGTTGGCAGAGGCCGGCGTCGACTTCGAGATCGTTCCCGGCGTGACCTCGGCGGTGGGGGTCCCCGGGGCGGCAGGCATCCCGCTGACCCATCGGGGCACATCGTCTTCGTTCGCCGTGCTGACGGGGCACCGGTCGGCCGACGGCTCGGAAGCGGATTGGACAGGGCTGGCCCGCTCGGTCGACACGCTGGTACTCGTGATGGCCGTCCAGACCCTGGGTTCGTCCACCGCGCGGCTCATCGCCGCGGGTCGTCGCCCCGATGAACCGGCTGCGTTGATCGAACGCGGCACAACCGACCGTCAGCGCACCATCGTCGGCACCCTCACGACGATCGCGTGGCTGGCCGCCCGAGCGGGGGTGTGCTCCCCCGCAACCCTCGTCGTCGGCGAGGTCGTGCGCGTGCGCGCCGCCCTGGCCGGAGCCCCGCCGCGCGATCGACGCGCGGCCGCCCCGTCCGTCTAGAGAGGCAAGACACCTCCGCGCTCCGGCGCTACCCAGATCAGTCGGGGCGTGGACTCGACGCCGCCCGAGCGACCAACAGGTCGAGGTTGGTGAAGAGCTGCTCGGGCGAGATCGCGCCGAGCACGACGGTCCCCTCGCGTTCGGACCGAGCCGGCCCCGCGATGCTCGCCAAGAAGAGGCCCTCGTCGTCGATGAAGAACGTCTCCGGTATGCCGTAGACGGCGAGCTTGCGGGCCAGCGCCTCGGTCTCGTCGCGCACGATCGGGTAGGTGATGTCGAAACGGTCGACGAATGCTTCGGCCTCGTCGCGGGCATCCTGGATGTTGACGCCGACGAAGACGACGCCGTCGTCCCGGTAGTCGCGCCACGCCCGCTCGAGCAACTCGGCCTCCTCCTTGCACGGCTCGCACCACGACGCCCAGAAGTTCACGACGACGGGGTGGCCGCGCAGATCGGACGAGGACAAGGTCCCTCCGTCGAGGAGTGGGAGGGAGAAGGCCGGCGCCGGGGCGCCGGGAGCGAGCCGCGCCGGGGCAGACCGCAGCAAGCCGAACGCGAGGAGGGCCACGAAGAGCACGCCTGGAAGCACGAGGAGCGCGGTGCGCGCCTTCGACGACGAAGATCGGCGCCGGGGCTCCACCTCTTCTGCCGTCGCCACGCGAGAACTGTGCCACAACGGCATCGGTACGACGGCCGCTACCGTTCCGCGCCGGTGGCGCGCCACGCGGCAAGTAGCCTCTAGCGCTGCCCCGGGAGGAGAGCCAGTGTCGAGACGCACCGCGGTCATCGTTGCAGCCGGCGTGCTAGCCGTGCTCGCCGCGGTGTGGGCACTCGGCCAGAAGGAAGAGCGCGCCCTTCGAGCCGAGCAGCGCGCCATGCCCACCGAGGACGAGATGGCGGACGCGGTCGGGAGCCCGATCATGCGGCACGTCTACCGAGGACATGTGCCCGGACGCTCCGGCGAGATCATGCTGGTACCCAAGCCACACCGTTACCTGATCGGAGAGTGGGATCTCACGACGCTCGGGACCGACACGCCCGAGATGTATACCTCGCACCCCAACCCCTGGGACTACCTAGCCCGCGTGCCGCTCGTCTTCTACGGTCCCGCCTATATGAACCGAGGAGAACAGGTGGACCGCGTCGTCGACATCGCCGACATCGCGCCGACGTATGCCGCGCTGCTCGGCATGAACGGCTTCGAGGCCGACGGCGAGGTCGCTCGAGAGGTCGTGCCCCGGCGCGCCGTCCGACCGCCGAAGATCATCGTGACGGTCGTGATCGATGGCGGGGGCTGGAACGCCCTGCAGGCGCATCCGGCAACCCACCCCGCGTTCGACGCGCTCGCTCGCCGGGGGACCCTCTATACGAACGCGACGATCGGATCGGCGCCCTCGATCACCGGCGCGTTGCACGCTACGTTCGGCAGCGGCATCTACCCGCTGCGCTCGGGCATACCCGGGAACCAGATGCGGGGGCCGAAAGGGGGAGACACTCCGGATGATCCCCGCATCGATACGTGGCTGCAGAATGCGGACCCACGCTACATGCGCGTGCCCACGGTGTCCGAACTGTGGGACGAGTCGACCCGCAACCGGGCGCTAGTCGGAACCGTCTCGTACGAGGGCTGGCACCTCGGCATGATCGGTCACGGCGCGCAGCGTCCGTCCGGTGACAAGGACGTCGCGGTGCTGTGGGAGCACGACGAGCAGGAGTGGTGGATCAACGAGGACTTCTACCGGATACCTCGTTACGTGCAGCGGTTCGACCTGCAGAGGCTCGAGCGCTACGAGGAGCAGCTCGACGCGCGCGATGGGATCGTGGACGGCTTGTGGTTCGGCCGCACCCTAGAAGAGCTGCAGGACAAGCCGAAGCGGCCGGGGACCCCGGCGTTCGCGCGGCTCACCGGCGACGTGATCATGGACGTCCTGCGGCGCGAGCCGTTCGGACGCGACGGCGTGACCGATCTCTTCTGGGTGGAGATGAAACAGCCTGATTTCGGCGGCCACGTGTGGAACGTGGAGCGGAGCGAGCAAGGAGACACGATCCTGGAGGTCGATCGTCAGCTCGCGCGGATCAAACGATGGCTCGACCGCGCGGTGGGCGAAGGCGAGTACGTCCTGACCGTGACGGCCGACCACGGCCAAGAACCCTTGCCGGACGACCGCGGCGGTTGGCGCGTCAATTCCCAGGAGCTACAACGCGACATCAACGCGCGCTTCGGCGAAGGCATCATCGAGGTGGTCAGCCCGGTCGACATGTACGTCGCCTCGGATCGAGCGCGCTCTCGGGACGTCGACCTCTCCGACATCGCTCGCTTCGTCGGGGCGTACACGATCGGGGATAACATCCCGCCCGGCGCGCCGGGGTCCGAGCGCGTCCCTCGAGCACGACTCGACGAGACGCTCTTCGCCGGGGCGTTCTCGACCGACTACATCGCCGCGCTCACTCCCCAGAAGATCGCGAGCTTCGGCCCGAGCGACTATCCCGAAGGGCAGATCACGACGCCCCCGGGGAGCTAGCGACAGGACGCAGCGTGCCGGTCCCGTCCAGCGCCTGCTCGGCCGCGTCCCGGCGGACCACGCCGAGCAACCGTCCGCCGGCGGTGGTGACCGGGATGGTCTGGACGCCGGCGCGCCTCATGCGCTCCACCAGGGGTTTCAGTGGCTCGACCGGCCTCACGGTCGCGGGACCCGGCTCCATCACGTCGCCGACGGCGCGCTCCTCACCCTCGCCCACCTTCTGGGTCCGGATGCGACCGAGCAGGATGCCCTCGGGGTTCGTCACGAGACAGAACGTCTCGTCTCGACGCTCCATCTCGGCGAGCGCGTCGGGAACCGGCGAAGCGGGCGCGCACGTTGGCGCGTCGCCGTCGACCACCTCGCCTGCGACGAAGTAGTGGGGGCCGGTGCCCTCCACAGGCAGCCCTGCCGCCATCCACGCAACCTTGCCGGCGACGAAGTCGTAGACCTCGGTGAAGCCGAGGCGCTCGAGCTGCCACGCAGCTCGGGGACTCATGTCTCAGGCATCGTCCCAGCAATAGACGATGGTGGGGCGGGCGCGGTCCAGGGTGGCGACGGCCTCCGGAGTCATCTTCTTGAGCGAGATGCTGATCGCGCCGGGGATGTGCTCCTCGTCGTACTCGTGCTCCGGGAGCACCTCCACTAGCTGGGTGCGGCCCTCGGCCAGCAGACCACGGACGGCTTCGAGGTCGATATCGGTCGGCACGGCGTTCCTCTCACTCACGGGATACGGGCGTCCATACCATCATGTCCTCGACGATCGGCGGCGAACGAACCTCCGCGGGCGGAGCTCGACGCCGTCGCGGATGCGCTCGGCTATCGCCGATCGGATGGCGGGTGGAACCTTGGCGCCATCGCGGCCCACGAGCTCGAAGCGATCGACCACCCGACCTTCCTCCGTGACCGCCCGCGCGGAGCGCACGTTGACCTCGGACACCGCGAACGCGGCTGATACGGCATGCAGCAGGCCCTCTCGGTCGGGGGCGCGGATCTCGCACAGAGTGGCCCACGGGGAACCCGAGTCGTCGAACCTGATGTCGGCATCGGGGATAGGAACGGACTGGAGCGGGCGTTCCAGCGCGCCGGCCAGCGTCGTCTGCAGCATCTGGGCGTCCGGCGCGGACGGGCACGAGACGAGGAACGACTGCAGCGCGATCCCGCGCGGCCAGGTCGAGGCGAACGCGGTCTCGACGTTGCAACCACAGGACGCGAGGGCCCCCGTGGTATGGGCGAGAAGCCCGCGGCGATCCATGGACGCCAGCTCGACGCGCCACCTACCGTCTGCCGCGAACACCTCGATGCAGGTGGTACGCGTCTCGGCGGCGCGCTGAAGCAGACCCGCGTGGCGCACGAGGTCGGGGTCGGAGGCCACGACCACATGAGATGGAGGCGCCGCCACGATCCACTCGGCGAGGGCCTCGGAACCGCACGCGGCCGCAGCGGATCGACGTTTGCGGTCGATGACACTCAGCGAAGCGCGGTCGGCGCCACCCGCCTGGAGGACCGTCTGAACTAGACGGTGGAGCTCATCGAGACGCGCCCGTTGCCACGGTTCCATCACCGCGGATCCAACGCTTATCAGATAGAGATCGCGCGCGACCTCGGGGCGGCCTAGATGGGCCGCCATTTCCAGCACCGAGGTCTCCTCGAGAGCGTCGGGCCGGGCGAGCGCCGCCAGCAGAAGCTGTGCGCTCCCGCAGACGAGCGCGACCTCCTGCTCGGCACGCGCGCCTAGCGAGAACCGAGATGCGAGACGACGACCGAGCTTGACCGCCTCTCGCTCATCGACACCGGCGTCGAGTGCGACGACGGCAAGGAGGAGGCGCTCGCGCTTCTCGACCTTGCCGAGCTCGTCCGCGACCACCCGATCCGCACGCACCGACTCTTGCAAACGCTCGAGGATCGGCCATCGGAGAGCTTGTGTGGGATCCAGCTCGTGACGGTCGGACCGCCGCTTCCTCAGCGCCTCGGAGAGCTCGGGAAGGACCCGGTCGAGGACGCCGCTCGTCTCGAGGAACCGCCACGACCGGACGTTCCCCTCCCCGAGCACGCGGAAGAACTTGGCGATAGAGGCCTCGTCCCATCGAAGGGACGGGGCGGTGAGCGACCCCAGATGTTCGAGGAGCAGCGGCCCCGGCCGGTCGCCGGGCGCGAGCAGGAGCGCGGCGTCAAGTGCGACGTCGAGCGCGCGTCCGGGGGGTATGGCCGCGGTCAGCTCGACCGTGCCTCCCTCCGCCGTGAGGGTGCGCCGAGACGCGGACGCGGGGAACGCCACCGGGATCGCGTCGGCCGGCCCGCGGCGGGCCAACCGCCACCGAAGCAGAGGCGGCGCGAGCAAGGTTGTGGCGAACACCACCAGCAGCAGGGCGCCGTACTCGTTCTGATCGAGGAGCCCTTCGCGCAGACCAAGACCGGCGAAGATCAAGCCCACCTCGCCGCGAGGCAGCATCCCCAGCCCTATGGCGGCTTTGTCCGCGTCGACCCCCGCCGCCCCCCAACCCGATAGGACCTTGCCGGCCACCGCGACCACCATCAGCGCGCCCGCGAGTGTGAGCGTCCCGGGGTCACCGAACCTCGACGCGTCCACGTCGATCCCGATCTGCAGGAAGAAGACGGGGATGAAGAGATGGCCGACTGAAGCCAATTCGTTCTTGATCCGGTCGGCTTCGGTAGATCGGGCGAGGGTGACCCCCGCGATGAACGCGCCGATGATCGGAGCCAGCCCCGCGGCCTCGGCAACAAGCGCGAACACAAGGATGAACGCGAGAGATAGCGCGACCAGGGTGCCGGTAGAGCGAGCCAGTCGCTGCACCTGCTCGAAGAACCACGGCGCGACCCGACCCCCGACCACGAGGCTGACCCCGAGGACGACGAGGGCTACGAGGCCGACCCGCGCGATCCCACCCGCCGACACCGAGCCATCCGCGCCCGTGCCGGTCACGATGGTGAGGAGCAGGAGACCCATGACGTCGTCGGCGATGGCGGCCCCCAGCACCGTGCGCGCCTCGACCGACGCCAACGCCTTGAGATCCCCGAAGACCCGCGCCGTGATCCCGATGCTGGTCGCGGTCAAGCTCGCTCCGAGGAACACCGCGGCTTCCGTGGGAACCCCTAATGCTTCCGCCGCGACGAAACCTCCGGCGAAGGGGAGCGCCACTCCTAAGACCGCGACCAGCAGGGCGGAACGGCCGACCCGCTTCAGCTCGCCTAGGTCCATCTCCATCCCGACCTCGACGAGGAGCAGGATCACCCCGAGCTCGGCCAGCACGGCGAGCACCTCGTCGTGCCCGACGATGCCGAGCACGGAGCGGCCGACGAGCACGCCCGCAGCGATCTCCCCGACCACCGCCGGCACCCCGATCCTCTCGGAGACCTCGGCCGCAAGCTTCGCGGCGACGAGGACGACGAGGATGTCGAAGAGGACTCCGGTGATGCTCACGGGGACCTAAGTTCCTCGGGTGGTCGCGGTGGAGTTGCGGCGCACGGACGCTTGCTCAGGCGCTCACCGGAGCTGGAACCGGTAGCCCAGCCGGATCACGGTCTCGATCGCGCCCCGCGGCAGGTGGCTGCGCAAGCGCGCGACGTGGATGTCGATGGTCCGGCCGCGCGCTGCGTCGTCCCACACGGTCTCGGAGATCAGCTGGCGCCGCAGCAGGCGGCCGGGATTCCGAGCGAAGAGCACCAGCAGCTGGAACTCCTTGGGGGTCAGGAACAGGCGCTCGCCGCGCCAGGTGGCGACGAACTCTTCGGGATACAAGCGGAGATCCCCGACCTGGATCGCCTCCGCGTCCTCGAGAGCGGACCCTAGGGCTCCCGCGTCCTCCTGTTCCATCGGTAAGAGCCTCCTCGTCGGCCCATCCCAGCCCTGCAACCCCGTCGCGCCGGCGCGCCTCTCCCGTCCGGTGGTGGCGCTCTTTCGGTCGGAACCGATCGAGCCGGGTCGGGTGCGGAACTGATCGAGCCGGGTCGGGTATGCGGACCCGACCCGGCAACGACCTCGCTTCGAGCTAGCCCGGCTCCGGAGCCAACACGGCTCCGGCGTCGGCCCGTTGTTTCGTCTCCTGCCGGGCCTTGTCGACCGTCTCGATGGTCGGCAGGCCGTCCGTTCCGAGGAAGGTCTCGGGATAGCCCCACATCCCGTGCTCCCCGATGTCTAGCCCCTCGATCTCCTCTTCCGCGGACACCCGCAAGCCCACGGTCGCCTTGATCAGGGCGAAGACCACGGCCGATCCGGCGATCGCCCACGCCGCCACCGCCACAACACCCAGCGCCTGCACGCCGAGCTGGGCCATGCCGCCGCCATACAACAGCCCCGGCGACCCGACACCTGCGGCTTCGATCAGCCGAGGAGAAGCGAATAGACCGACGGCGAGAGTGCCGAACGCCCCACAGACCGCGTGAACGGAGACGGCACCTACGGGATCGTCGACGCCGACTCGCTCGAAGAACTTCACCGAGAAGACGACGAGGACGCCTGCGAGCGCGCCGATGACCACTGCGGCCCAGTTCTCGACGAAGAAGCAGCCGGCCGTGATGCCGACCAATCCGGCCAAGGCCCCATTGGCGGTCATCCCGACGTCCGGTTTCTTCCCGGTCATCCATACCGTGAACATCGCCACCAGCGCGCCGGCTGCAGCCGCCAGGTTGGTGGTGACGGCGATGTCACCGATCGCCGGAACCGCGGCCATGGTGGAACCCGGGTTGAACCCGAACCATCCGAACCACAGGATGAAGACCCCGAGCAAGGCGAGCGGCATGCTGTGGCCCGGGATGAGGCGCGGCTTGCCGTCCTTGCCGAACTTGCCGATACGCGGCCCGAGGAAGATGGCGCCGACGAGAGCCGCCCAGCCTCCCACGGAGTGGACGACGGTGGACCCTGCGAAGTCGAGGAACTCGCGGCTCGCGAGCCACCCGCCGCCCCAGATCCAATGGCCGGAGATCGGATAGATGAGGCCCGAGATCAAGGCGCTATAGATCAGGTAAGCGGGGAACCTGGTGCGCTCGGCCATCGCCCCGGAGACGATCGTGGCCGCCGTCCCGGCGAACACGACCTGGAAGAGCCACTTCGTGGACAAGCCGGGCGTCGCCCAGGAGAGCGATTCGAATGCCGACTCGCCTCCACCGAGAAACCATCCCGTGGTGCCGACCAGCGCGTTGCCGGTCCCGAACATCAGAGCGAAGCCAACCGCCCAGAAAGCCATGGACCCGATGCCGAAGTCCATCAGGTTCTTCATCATGATGTTCGCCGCGTTCTTCTGCCGCGTGAAGCCTGTCTCTACCATCGCGAATCCGGCTTGCATCAAGAACACCAGGAACGCCGCGATCAGCGTCCACATGGTGTCCAGTAAGACCTGCTGTTCCATACTTCCTCCCCGCTAGCGGCCCGACGTGGCGCTTAGAAGCTAGAGAGAAGGTGTTTCCGTCCTATATCCCAGACGTTACGAATGAGTTAAAGACGTGAAGCGCGGCATCCCTGTGCGGTCTCATGGCGGATGGGAGAGGGCCGGCTAGGTCGGCGTGCAGGTCTTGGCGCCGCGCGGGGGCACGCAGGTGAACGTTAGGCCCGTGGGTGCACTCGTCGAGTCGTACAGGATCCGGCTGTACATCGGACTCGTCTCCGGGAAGATCGACACCATCAACGAGGTCGTGGCTGCGACGTTCGCCTTGGGCAGCACCGCCTCCACCGTCGCCTGACCGGACGGGACCTCGACGTCCAGCGTCGCGAACGGGTCCCACACCGAGCACGAGTCGGGAACGTCGTTGTAGAAGCGCAGCTTCACCGTCCCACCTTGACCGAGCGTGTGGAAGGTGAACGTCATCGGGCCCTTGATCCGTCCGGTGACCGCACCTTGCCACGTAGGGGCGAACCAGTTGCCGGCGCAATTGATCGGAGCGGGATCGCTGAAGAACAGCACCGACTTTGGGGCGCCCCCTGAGGGCTCATTGGGATCCATCGTCCGATAGTGGACCTCGCCCCCGGTCAGAGCGGCGACGGTGTCGGCCGACATCTCGACCTCACCCACCGGGTACGCGCCATGGGCATAAAGGGTCGTCACAACCGCACGCGGTTTCTTCGCGGCAGCTCCGGCCCCACCCCCGCCGGGCCCACTCGAGAGCAAGAGCACGGCAACCAACCCGAATACCGATGACCTGTGCACGCGTCCCCCCAACTCATCCGTAGTGAGACTGCCGATGGAGGACATCTTCGTACAAGACAGCCCGACACACCAGACCTCGGGGCCGGCGGATGCCTTCAGGACGGAGTGATCATTGGGATAGGGGCCGGCTTAGGCGTCGATGTAGATCTCGCCGCCGGCGGCGCGGAACTCCTCCGCCTTGGCTTCCAGGCCGGCCTGCACGGCTGCCTCGTCACCGTAGCCGTGTTCGCGCGCGTAATCCCGCACGTCGTGGCTGATGCGCATGCTGCAGAACTTGGGGCCGCACATCGAGCAGAAATGCGCTTTCTTGGCGGGGTCGGCCGGGAGCGTCTCGTCGTGGAAGGACCGGGCGGCCTCGGGATCTAGCGACAGATTGAACTGGTCCTCCCAGCGGAAATCGAAGCGCGCCCGGGACAGCTCGTCGTCCCACCGTTGCGCCGTCGGATGGCCCTTGGCGAGGTCCGCCGCGTGCGCCGCGATCTTGTAGGCGATCACCCCGTCCTTCACATCTTGTTTGTTAGGGAGACCCAGGTGCTCCTTCGGAGTGACATAGCACAGCATCGCGGTGCCGTACCAGCCGATCATCGCGGCGCCGATCGCCGAGGTGATGTGGTCGTAGCCGGGTGCGACGTCCGTCGTGAGGGGGCCCAGCGTGTAGAAGGGAGCCTCGCCGCAGACCTCCATCTGACGATCCACGTTCTCCTTGATCAGATGCATCGGGATGTGCCCCGGGCCTTCGATCATCACCTGGACGTCGTGACGCCACGCTATCTGCGTCAGCTCACCGAGGGTGTCGAGCTCGGCGAACTGCGCGTCGTCGTTGGCATCGGCGATCGAACCCGGTCGCAGGCCATCGCCGAGGGAGAAGCAGACGTCGTACGCGGCCATGATCTCGCAGATGTCCTCGAAGTGCGTGAACAGGAAGTTCTCCTGATGATGCGCGAGACACCACGCCGCGAGGATGGATCCGCCGCGCGACACGATACCGGTCACGCGGCGCGCGGTCAACGGTATGTAACGAAGGAGCACCCCGGCATGGATCGTGAAGTAATCCACGCCTTGCTCGGCCTGCTCGATCAAGGTGTCGCGATAGACCTCCCAGGTGAGCTCCTCGGGCTTCCCGTCGACCTTCTCGAGCGCCTGGTAGATCGGCACCGTCCCTATCGGGACCGGGGCGTTGCGGATGATCCACTCGCGCGTCGCATGGATGTCCGAACCGGTCGACAGGTCCATGACCGTGTCGGCGCCCCAGCGCGTCGCCCAGGTCATCTTCTCGACCTCCTCCTCTATGGAGGACGTCACCGCGGAGTTCCCGATGTTGGCGTTGATCTTGACCAGGAAGTTGCGTCCGATGATCATCGGCTCGCTCTCGGGGTGGTTGACGTTCGCTGGGATGACGGCGCGCCCCCGGGCGACCTCCGAACGCACGAGCTCGGCGTCGAGCCCCTCACGCAGGGCGACGAACTCCATCTCGGGGGTGACGAGGCCCGAGCGTGCGTAGTGCATCTGGGTGACGACGCTGCCGGGGCGCGCCCTGAGCGGGCAAGCCCGGTCTCCCTCGAACCCTTCCGGTCCGGCCGCGACCGCAGGGGCCGCCACCTCCTCCACGTCTCCCCGTCCCTCTATCCACGGCTTCCTCAGCGGCGCGATCCCCCGCCGGACGTCTACGCCGGCTGCCGGGTCGCCGTGGGGCCCGCTCGTGTCGTAGAGGAAGAGCGGATCCGACCCATCGGTCAGGGGGACCGCCCGGAACGGCACTCGCAGGTCCGGACGCGATCCCGAGACGTACGTCTTGACCGAGACATCTGTGGGGCGCTCAGGTCCATCAGGTCGCGGCGTATGCGCGATCGGTCCCGCGGACACGACCGGCAGTGTCTTGCCCATCGATCCTCCCTCCGCCGGCATTACCCGGATCAGGTCCTTCGGTCGGCGCCGGCAGGCGCCCTCTCAGCCCGGTCCTCCGAGCTCCCGCTGTGTGCCTACGTTACGACACGCTCTCGGCGCGCCGGGCTGCCCCGTAGCCCGCTCCGAGGTCGCCGCTCTGGTCCACCCGTGGGAATCATCCGCGTCGCCTCCTCCCGCCTCGCCACCGAGCCACCCATGGGAACCATGACCGCCTATGAGTCACCCTTCCCATCGGTGCACCCCGCGCGCCGTGTCCGAGTGGGCCACGAGCTGGGCCCGCCCGTCAGGTGACGTTCCAGAAGTCGCCGGTTAGCCCGAGGGTCTCGAACACTTCCTGAGCCTCTGCGGGGGTCCTGGGGCGCCATCCCGGATCCGATCGCCCTCGATACCACGTCCGGGCGAGCTGCCACTGCTGCTCGACGCTCAAGGTCGCGCCCCGGGGGATGCCTCTCTCGGCACACCAGCGTTCGAGATGCTCTTCCGACCGGAAGAGGAGCATGGTCGCTCAGTTGAAGCCGATGTCCTCCCACCAGTGCGCCGCCGGAACGGCGTAGTGGACCACGTAGCCCGTCTGTGCGACCCGGTCAGCGGTGACCTCGAGAGCGAGGGGGTCGCCACAATCGGGGCAGAGGCACGAGACCGTTCCCTCGTCCCCCAGCATCGCGATCACTCCGAGGGCGTCCCAGACGCAGATGCCGAACCACTCGCGGCCGCGGGCTCGCACCTGGAACGGCGACGGAAGCGCGGACAGCGGGTTGGCCATCCAGACGTAGGGCGTGCCCGGCGCGAGGACGATCACGTGTGCGGCGGCCAGCCTGTGGTAGGCGTCCTCGATCTCGTGGGGTGATGACGCCAGCTCGCGCGCCAGCTCGGCGGCCACCGGAGGACGGCCTCTATCGACGAAGTGACGATAGATCGCGCGCCTGACTTCGTCGTCGAGGACCTCTTGCCCACCGACCTGGGGACCGCCTCCGACCGTCATCTCCGGCCGCCACCGTACTACCGCACGATGCCGTAGACGAGGCCCGCGGCGGCGCTTGCCGCGATCATCCACAGCACGTTGACCCGGTACCTCCACAGCGCCACGAAACCGGCGGCCGCGAGCAGCAAGGCGAACGGGTCGATCGAGGAGAGCTGGGGTATCGGGAAAGTCATGCCCGACACCTCGGTCCTCTCGACGTCAGCGAACAGAGTCACCATCGCGAACGTCGCGGCGAGATTGAGGATCACTCCTACCACCGCGGCGGTGACGGCGGAGAGCGCGCCGTTCAATGCCCGGTTGCCTCGCAGACGCTCGATGTAGGGAGCGCCCAGGAAGATCCACAGGAAACAAGGAGCGAACGTTGCCCACACGGCGACCGCGGCTCCCAGGACCCCCGCCACCACGGGGTCGAGCCCACCGGGGAAGCGATACGCGCCGAGGAACCCGACGAACTCGGTCACCATGATCAGCGGCCCCGGCGTGGATTCGGCCAGCCCCACCCCCGCCACCATCTGGCCGGGTTCGAGCCACCCGAAGTGCTCTACAGCAGCCTGGTTGATGTACGAGAGAACCGCGTAGGCGCCCCCGAAGGTGACCAACGCGGCCTGGCTGAAGAAGAGGGCCTGCTTGGAGAGCGTGTCGGCGGTGCCCCGTACCGCGATCACGACGAGCAACGGAACCCACCAGACGGCTGCGCCGACGAAGAGCACCCGTAAGCTCCGCCCTCTGGTCGTCGTGCGCTCCCGTGCTCCGAGACCATCCCCGATCACGGACGTGTCGTCGTCCCCGCCTCCCGGCGAGGTGACGAAGTGACGCGGCGCGAAGCGCGCGCCGACCAGGCCGATCGCAGCCGCGCCGACCACGATGAAGGGAAAGGGGACACCGATCACGAAGATCGCGAGGAACGCCACTCCCGCGACCACGACCAGGGCAAGGTTCTTCAGAGCCTTCGAACCCACCCGGATGACCGCAGCCGCTACCAGCGCGACGACCGCGGCCTGGAGCCCATAGAAGAGCGCGGCGACCCACTCGATGTCGCCGTGAACCGCGTAGCTCCACGACAGGACGAGGATGAGGAAGAAGGCGGGGAGGACGAACAGCACGCCGGCGACGATCCCGCCGACCGCTCCGTTCAGCAGCCAGCCGATGTAGATCGCAAGCTGTTGCGCCTCCGGGCCGGGAAGAAGCATGCAGTAGTTGAGGGCGTGCAGGAAGCGGTCGTTGCTGATCCAGTGGCGCTTGTCGACAAGCTCGTCGTGCATGATCGCGATCTGTCCC
>JBHENN010000069.1:0-4747 GCA_046262015.1 Actinomycetota bacterium
TATGTACCCCGCGGATCTGGGGTCCGATCTCCGCCGTTAGCAAATCGTTAGCAAATCGGCCCCATCGGTGACTCGCGCAATTTAGGCCGGAAACAGAAAAGCCCCTGCGACCAGGGGCTTTTCTTCACTTCTGTGGTTGCAGGGGCAGGATTTGAACCTGCGACCTCCGGGTTATGAGCCCGGCGAGCTACCAGACTGCTCCACCCTGCTCCCCAACCATAACAGCGCGCGCCGGTGCCTCTGAGCCCCCGATGCCGCCTCGAGCGTTCGGATGGGAACCATGGCCGCTGAGCGCACATCCTTCCCATCTGAAGGATGCGAGAACCGGTCGAGCCGTCAGAGAGAGGTGAGAGCGCGCACCGTCGGCGCGCCCTGGATGGCGGCGCGCCCGATCCACTCCCCCGTGGCCGCGTCCAAGGTCATGAGGCGTCTCGGGATCGCGACGTGCACGCGGCTTGCGTCGGCGCTCACCGCCAGGCCGGACACGAACCTATCCATCGTCCACCGCTCCAGCACGTCGAGGGTGGAGCCGTCGAGCGACACGACCTCCGAGTTCCCGGCGAGATAGAGCGAACCATCCGATCCCACCTCGGCGAAGGTCCGGTCGTCGACCGATCCGAGCACCCTGCTCACCGTTCGCAGGACCTTGAGCGAGCGGGGATCGATCACGGCGATCGCACCGTTCGTCCACTCCGACACGTACAGGCGGCTCCCGTCGGGAGAGATCGCCAGGGCGCTCGCGGTGGCGCGCTCGCTGCCGAACGGGTGAGGCAGGTCGATGCAATGGGCCCACCCCTCCTCGAGGTTGAGGACGTGGACGAACGCACGCGGGGTGGTGCGGTCGCCGGGGGCCTCCCCATGCGAGTAGCCGGGGCCCTGCTGCGTGTAGAGCGTATAGAGGAGGTCGCCCGCGGGATCCAGCACCTGCATCCGTCCGGTGCCGCGCATGACGCGCGGCGCGAGCTGCTTCAGCCGGGCGATGTCCCTGACCCTGCCGGTCTCGAGGTTCAAGCGGCGAACGCTGTAGTGACTCGGCGCGAGAGCGGGCATGTACTCGATCACGAACATGCGGCGGTCGTCGGTGGAGAACGCCTCGGGCTCGAAGTTCCCCCGCAGGCGGAGCCGGCGGACCTCACCGGTCGACGGAGACGCGACCACGAGCTGCGTGCGCGAGCGGCCGGCCGGTAGCCACGGCGTCACGCCCTCCGCCTTGGGCTCGGTCAGCGCCACGAGCCGTCCACTGCCCGAAGCAACGCTCGCGACGAAGCGCCCGTCCATCTCGGTGCGGTCGAGCGTCCGTCCCGAGACGAGGTTCACGGTGCGCAGCGTCGTACGACCGCGGTCGATCGTCGAGCCGAACGCCGTGTGCCCGTCACGCGCCACGACCGCGTTGCGCAGCCGCGCCCCCACCTCGCCGTCGGCGGGGTCGAGGACGGTGGAGAGACCGTCGTCAGAGAGGAGCAGGGGCTCGGCGCCGGGCAGGGCCAAACGCGCGCTCGAGCCGCGCCGGGTCGAAGGCTCCTCCAGCTCGTGCGATGACACCGGCGTGCAGGCGGCCGCGAGGCAGCCCGCCGCCAACCCGAGAGACAACCGCACCTTGAGATCCATCGCCGCCCCTTCCGCCGCCGTAGCTGTTCCGTTCGCTCGCCCTATGTGACGGCGGCCGGGCCGGGAAAGTTCGGAGGCAGGCTGAGGCTAGGGACGGGGGCCGGTTCCGGTCCCGGCGCGCCCATCGGCTCGCTCGAGCAAGCGGCCGACCTGCTCGATCAGGCGGCCGTAACGCTCGAAGTCCCCGGCAGAGAGCGCCTCCTGGGCCTGGGCGTACAGCGCCGCGGCCCGGGCGACGAGCGCCTGAAGGTCGTCGTCGTCGCGGCCGGGCGGCGGCGGCTCCTCGTCGTCGCCACCCTCGTCGGGCGGCGGCGGTTCCGCGTCGAGGTCGAACAGCTGCGCGAGGGCCTCTTCGAAGTTCTCGCCGACGACCACCTTCTCGCCGAGCACCAGGATCACCCTCTTCAGCTCCGGGATCCCGACCGCCTCGGCGCTGACGAACAGTGGCTGCACGTACAGGATCGAGTCCTCGATCGGCAACGTCACGAGCGAGCCGAAGATGACCTGGGAGCCCCTCTGGCCCAGCAGCGTCTTCAGCTGGGAGATCTCGGGCTCCTGGTTGATGAGGTTGTCGACCTGCAACGGTCCGCTCACGACGCGCTGCCGAGGGAACTGCAGCGTCAGCAGCTCGCCGTACTGGTCCGGGTCCGAATGGGCTGCCAGGATCGCGATCATGTTGTCGCGCCGGTGCGGGGTGAACGGGCGCGTCAGCACGAACCGCTCCTCGGTTTCGCCCGGCAGCTCGATCAGGAGGTAGGTGGGGTCCACCGGCGCGCCGGTCGCGTCGGCGACCGATGCGGTGTCCGATGCGAACGGCTCGGTGACGCTCTTCGCTATGTTCCACTCGTCCTGTTTGAGATAGAAGTCCTGCGGGTCGGTCATGTGATAGGTGAGGTAGGCCTCGGACTGGATCTTGAACAGATCCTCGGGGTAACGGAAGTGCTCGCGCAGCCCCAGCGGCGGCTCCTCGTCGGTGAACAGATCGGGGAACGCCTTGCCCCACGCGCGGATGATCGGATCCTCGTCGTCGATAACGTAAAACGTCATCGTGCCATCGTACGCATCGACCGCGATCTTCACCGAGTTGCGCACGTAATTTGACTCACCGGACAACACGCCGTTCTCGGTGCTGCCGATGATCTCGTCCATCGAGAGCCGCTGCGAATAGGGGTAGTAGCGCGTCGACGTGTAGCCGTCGAGCAGCCAGGTAAGCCGTCCGTCAACGGCCGCGACGAAGGGGTCGTGGTCGAGCGATAGGAACGGCGCCGCCCTGAGCACCCGGTCGCGCACGTTCCGGTACAGCAGGATCTTCGAGTCCGGGTTGATCACGTTCGACAGCACGAGGTTGGGATCGCGCTCCCGGACCGCGAACGCGAGCCGCTTGAAGATCCCTCCCACCTCGATCCCGCCTGCCCCCTCGTACTGGACCCGCTGGGTCTCGTCCTCGGTCGGGTAGTCGAACTCGCTCTGCTCGGTCTTCACGACGGAGAAATCGTGAGCTTCGAACTCCTCGCCGTAGTACAGGCGCGGCTGGTCGAGATCGAACTCCTCCGCTCCCGGAGTGGTGGTCCCGGGCAGGTCCCTGACGAGGAACTCGGGCTGGCCCGCAGCGGTCGCCTCGTTCGCCAGGCTCGCCACCACGCCGAAGCCGTGCGTGAGCTGCAGGTGGATGTTGGACCACTTGCGCGACCTCTCGGGGATGTCGTCCAGCGACAGCTCCCGCGCCGACAGGAGCACCTGCCGGGTGCGTCCGTCGACCTCGTAGCGGTCGACGTCGACATCGGGGAAGCGGTAATGGGTGCGGATCGCCTGAAGGGGCGTGTAGGCGGCTTGGAGCACCTCTGGGTCCCACAGACGGACGTTCTGGAGCAGGGTCTCGTTGGCCTGCACCTCGGCGGCCTCGAGGTCGGTCGTCGCCGCGAACGGCCGGACCTCGATGTCGGCGAGGTCGAACGCGGCGCGCGTCGCTTCGATGTTGCGCCCGATGAAAGGGCCCTCGCGCTGGGGCTCTTGGGGCTCCACGGAGAACCTCTGGACCCACCACGGCCACACGCCGCCGGCGAGGAACGCGGTGAGGACCCAGATGCCGACCGCCGCCAGCGGCAGCGCCAGCCGGCGGAACCGGATGTTGACGATGAACAGGGCGGCGGAGATCAATGAGATGAGAGCGAGCAGCTTCAAGGCGGGGAGCTGCGCGTGGACGTCGGTGTAGCTGGCACCGGTGACCACGCCCCGGGGCGAGAAGTTCAGCGCGTACTGCCCGAGCCAATAGCGCGCGCCCTTGACCAGGGCGAGGAGCCCGAGGAGCACCGAGATGTGTGCCAGCGCGCCGGGCAGGACGCCTGCGAGCCTCGCTTCGGGGCGGATCGAGCCGTAGAGATAGTGAGCGCCGGCCGACAGGACCAGCGATGCCATCAACGCGAACCACGCCCAGTCGGTGAGCATGTCCAGGAACGGCAGCTCGAAGACATAGAAGCCGATGTCCTTGCCGAACTGGGGATCGCTCTCGCCGAACGGGACCCGGTTCGACCAGAGAAGGAAGGTCCTCCACGCGCCCGCGGCCCCGAGGGCACTCAGCAACGCGACCACCCCGGCCACCGCCAGACGTATCCGGCGGAGGTAGGGCTCGAGGGCATCGCGATACTGATCGACCGGCTGCCGGCCTCCGCCCGCGTCGATCGACGGGAGGTAGGCGGGGCGGAGGCGGGTGGCGACCCACAGGTTGAGCCACACGACCAGCCCCACCCCGAGACCGGCGACCACGGCGACTCCGAACTGGGTGCGAAGGCTCGTCCACAGCACCGAGGAGAGCCTGACCTCGCGGAACCACAACACGTCGGTGTAGAAGCGGGCCGAGCTGAACACCAGGATGAGCAGGACGACCGCGAGGCCGATGAAGATCCCGCGCCTCGAGGACGCGGGTGGCCGCCTAATCATGCCCGGAGAGTAATCGCTCGGCGCGTCGAGGGAACCTTTGCCTGCGGCGCGCCGACAGAGCGGCGAGTGGTCCTAGGGAGGCGAGGACGGGCTCGGCGACGGTGACTCGGTCGGGATGATGTTCGGGATGCACTCGGGCGGCACGCAGGGCGACTCCGACGGGCTCGGGCTCGGGCTGGGGTTCCCGCCACCACCACCACCG
>JBHENN010000070.1:0-5430 GCA_046262015.1 Actinomycetota bacterium
GTCTACGTCCTGGATGCCTCGGCCGCATTCGCGGGGCGCTCGGTGCGGCCCAAGGAGCTCGGGTTCTTCGTGGCCCATTCGGCCGGCCGCCCCGTCCCGGAGGCCACGGTCGGACCTCAGTCGCCCTTCTTCAGCACCTTCCTCAACGCCCAGCCGATGCTATGGGACCTGTTCTTCTACAAGGGCCACATCCTCACCGCCGACATGCTCGGCGGCTTGTACTCGCTTCGCTACGACGGCGACCGCTAAACGCCGAGTGGTTGCCGCGCCCACAAATAACGCGGAAGGATCAGCCGGCGGGCGGGGGTGGGCATCGGGCGGGTAGCCTCGGAGCATGAAGATCGGCGTTCTGGCACTGCAGGGAGACGTGCGCGAGCACGCCGCGGCGCTGTCCGAAGCGGGCGCCACCCCGGTCGAGGTCAAGCACCCCCGAGACCTCGCCGACGTCGATGGCCTGATCCTGCCCGGCGGCGAGTCGACCACGATCGGCAAGCTGCTCGAGCGGTCCGGGGGGCTCGGTGAGATCCGGGAGCGAGCCGCGGGCGGCATGCCCCTGTACGGCACCTGCGCGGGTCTGATCCTGATGGCGCGGTCGGTGATCGGGGACCACGACGCGCCCCATCGTCTGGGAGTGCTCGACGTCGTGGTCCGCCGCAACGCGTACGGACGCCAGGCGGATTCGTTCGAGACGGACGTCGATGTCGAGGGGATCGGGGAGCCGTTCCGCGCCGTGTTCATCCGCTCGCCGCTCATCGAGGAGGTCGGTCCGGACGTCGAGGTCCTGGCGCGCCGGCAGGGGGAGCCCGTGCTCGTCCGGCAGGGGAGCCTCCTCGCGTCGAGCTTCCACCCGGAGATGACCCGCGACCCGCGGGTGCACCGGCTCTTCGTCCATCTGGCCGCGGGGCAGGGCGAGGACTGATGTCCGGTCACTCGAAGTGGTCCACGATCAAGCGCAAGAAGGGTGCTGCCGACGCGCAACGCTCGAAGGCGTGGGCGAAGCTGCTCCGCTTCGTCGAAGTAGCGGCACGCCAGGGCGGAGGCAACCTCGACGCCAACCCGACCCTCGCGACCGCGGTTCAGAAGGCCAAGGCCGCATCGGTCCCGAGCGACAACATCACCCGCGCCATCAAGCGGGGCACGGGCGAGCTCCAGGGCGAAGCGTACGAAGAGGTGTCCTACGAGGGCTACGGCCCCGGAGGCGTGGCCGTCCTCGTGCAGTGCCTGACGAACAACCGCAACCGGACCTCCCAGGACGTACGCAGCGTCTTCAACGGCCACGGCGGCAAGATGGCCGAGCCCGGAGCGGTGTCGTGGATGTTCGAGACCAAGGGGGTGGTCATCGTGTCGTCGGACTCGACATCGGAGGACGAGGTGTTCATGGTTGCCGCGGACGCCGGAGCGGAAGACGTCCGCGTATCGGAAGGCACCATCGAAGTCGTCACGCCTCCCGATGCGGTGAAGAGCGTGCGGGACGCCCTCGACGTCGCGGGGATAGCAGTGGAGTCCAGTGACATCACACGCGTTCCCAAGACGACCATCGCGCCCGAGGGATCGGAGGCCAAGAAGGTCCTGAGCCTGGTTGACGCGCTCGACGAGCTCGACGACGTCGCCGAGGTCTACGCCAACTTCGACATCCCGGACGATGTCCTCGCAGCCCTCGCTTCCTGACGATCCGCGCCTCGCCGAGGTCGCTCGGCAGCTCGAGCGCACGCGCGGCGCCTCGATGCTGTGCGATTCGTCGTGGACGCTCGTATGGGTTTCCGAGGAGCTCAAGCTCCTGATAGGGGAGCAGGACGAAGGGAAGCTCGGTTACGGCAAGCACGTGGTCGAGGCGTCCCTAAGCGATACGTGGTGCACGACGATCAGCGAGGACAGCCAGCTCCGCTCCTTCGTCACCGAGTTCCCTCTCTTCATCGCCGGCACGCCCGGTGGCAAGGAAGGCCTCCGGGCGATCTTCAAGTCGGCCGTGTCGGGATGGCTCAACGAGCCCGGTTCGGCTGCCGGGCCGCACAGGTCCGTCGAGGAGATGTCCGACGAGCTGTTCGAGCACATGGAGCCGGTGGAGCCGACCCCGATCTGGAGCACCACGCTGGAGTTCGTTCGAGGCGACCTTCCCCCGGCGCCCATCACGGAGATCCATGTGCGGCTTCACGATCGCGACGGGGGGTTCATCGGTACCGCCCTGTTGTTCGACCCGGCCCTCCCGGCGCGCGTGCTCGACCTCGTCGTGCGCGGGGACGAGGGGATGTTCGAGCGCATGGCGCGGCTCCTCGACCCGGGACGCCGGCAGGCCGCCATCCTGTTCGCGGACCTGCAGGGATCGGCGCGCCTGTCCCGCCGGCTCCCCAGCGCGGCTTACTTCAACCTGATCCGCGGGTTCACCACCGCGATCGATGAGGTAGTGGTCGATCACCAGGGGATAGTCGGCAAGCACGTGGGCGACGGGGTCACCGCGTTCTTCCTCAGCGACGACATCGGGTCCCCCTCGACCGCGGCCCGCGCCGCGCTGTCGGCGGCCCGTTCGATCGGGAAGGCCGCGGGGGTTGCAGCGATCGACGCCACGCCCGAGCCCGGGCTGATCGGGCCGGACGACTGTCTCGTCAACGTCGGGGTCCATTGGGGAGGGACGCTCTACATGGGCCAGCTGGTCACCGGCGGACGGCTCGAGGTGACGGCGCTCGGGGACGAGGTGAACGAGTGCGCCCGCATCCAGAGCGTGGCCCGGGACGGCCAGGTCCTGGCGAGCAAGAGGCTCGTGGAGCACCTCTCCGACGACGACGCGCATGCTCTCGGCATCGACCCCGACGCCGTCGTCTACCGAACGGTGGGGGACCTTCCGGCCGCGGGCGACAAGGCGAAGCAGGACGCGGGAGGCGTCCCGGTCACCTCGCTCTAAGCCCGCCCCGGTGGGGCCTCCGGCCCGGCGGCCGCGGGAAACCCGCGTTCTCGTCGCGTCCGTCCGTTAGTCTTCTGCCGAACAGGCGTTCGACCCTGGAGCGGCTCTCAGTGAGGATCATCGGCATCGACCCGGGCATCGTGACCATGGGCTACGGCGTACTCGAGCGCAGCGGAGGCAAGCTCGACGCCGTCACCTACGGCGTGTTCCGCAGCCCGCCGGAGTTGTCCCACGGCGAGCGCCTCGCCCTGCTGCGTACGCGGCTGCTGGACGTGATCGCGGTCCACCGTCCCGAGGGCGCCGCGATCGAGCGGCTGTTCTTCAACGCCAACGTGCGCACCGCCATGGCCGTCGGCCAGGCGGCCGGGGTCGCTCTCGCGACGCTCGCCGAGGCGGGGCTTGATGCGGCGCAGTACACGCCTCCCCAGGTCAAGCAGGCCGTTGCCGGGGTCGGGAGCGCTACCAAGGAGCAGGTCCAGGCGATGGTCGCATCGATCCTGGGCCTCGGCGCGGCTCCCCGGCCGGCCGACGCGGCGGACGCGTGCGCGCTGGCGATCTGTCACCTGAACACCTCCCGTCTCGCCCGCGCGATCGACCGCGCGGGATCGGGACGCCGGGCGGACGCCGCCGGGCTGACGGAGACCGCCAGGTGATCGGGTTCCTCCAGGGACGGATCGCCGGACGCACGCCCGAAGGGTGCTTCCTCGATGTCAACGGCGTGGGCTACCGGCTGGCGTGCTCGACCCTGACCCTGGCGGCGCTGCCCGGCGATGGGGCGGCCGTCCGCCTCTGGACGCACGTCCACGTGCGCGAGGACGCGCTCGCTCTGTTCGGGTTCGCCACCGAGGCCGAGCAGCGGATGTTCGAGGCCCTCATCGGGGTCGCCGGGGTCGGACCCAAGGTCGCGCTGCAGGTGTGCTCGGCGTTCTCGACGGACGCGCTACGGCGCGCCCTGGCAACCGACGACGTCTCCGCGCTCGCATCGGTGCCCGGGATCGGCAAGAAGACCGCGCAGCGGATCGTCCTCGACCTCAAGGACAAGCTGGCGCTGCCGGATCTCGAGATCGTCGGCTCCCGCCCCACGGCCTACGTGCAGGCACGCAGCGCGCTCGAGAACCTCGGTTACTCACCCGGCGAGGTGCGGACCGCGCTGAGCGAGCTCGACGCCGCCGAGGGTGACGACGTGGAGGTCCTCGTCCGCTCCGCCTTGAAGGTCCTGGGTTGAGGGGGCGAGCGTGACCGAGGAGGTGCTGGCCCGCCGCGCCGACCCACTCGAGCAGGAGGCCGAGCGGACGCTGCGGCCGCGCACCCTCGAGGAGTTCGTCGGTCAGAACGAGCTCAAGGAGCACCTGACGATCGTGCTGGAGGCGGCCCGGGCGCGCGGCGAGCCCGTCGGCCACGTCCTCCTGTTCGGTCCGCCCGGACTCGGCAAGACCAGCCTGTCGCACGTCATCGCCCACGAGATGGGCGCGGACATCCGGCCCACATCCGGGCCGGCCCTGGAGCGGCCCGGGGACCTGGCCGCGATCCTCACCAACCTCGAGGACGGCGACGTCTTGTTCGTGGACGAGATCCACCGCCTGCCTCGCACCGTCGAAGAGGTGCTCTACCCGGCGATGGAAGACGCCCAGCTCGACCTCGTGATCGGTAAGGGGCCGAGCGCCCAGACGATCCGGCTCGACCTTCCGCGCTTCACCCTGGTGGGGGCCACGACCCGGACGGGCCTGATCACCAGCCCCTTACGCAGCCGATTCGATCTCGTCGAACGGCTCGACTACTACCCGGTTCCGGATCTCGAGCGGATCGTCACGCGCGCCGCCGAGATCCTCGAGGTCGAGATCGACGCTGCCGGTGGGCACAAGATCGCCCGGCGCGCCCGGGGCACTCCCCGCATCGCCAACCGTCTCCTCCGTCGCGTCCGAGATTTCGCGCAGGTCCGGGCACGCGGGACGATCGACGGAACGGTCGCTCGGGACGCGCTGGCGTTGTTCAAGGTCGACGAGCTCGGGCTCGACCAGGTCGACCTCGCGATCCTGCGCACGATCGCGGCGCGGTTCGGCGGCGGCCCCGTCGGGCTGTCCACCCTCGCGGTATCGGTGGGCGAGGAGCCCGACACGATCGAGGACGTCTACGAGCCCTTCCTGATGCAGCTCGGCTTCCTCGACCGCACCCCGCGGGGGCGGATCGCCACCGATGCCGCGTTCGCCCATCTCGGCATGGCGCCGCCGGGCGGCGCTCGGCACACGCCTCTCTTCCCTCCCGGTTAGAACGAAGGGTCCTGCCGTCGGCCCGGATGGCCGGAAGCGTTAGGGCGGCGCGGGTAGGATTCGGTCCGGGAGCCGCTCCGGCGGCTCCTATCGCGCCGTTCCCTATCGATGTGAGGACGTGATCTCCAGGTGGAGGGCCTATCGAGTCTGTTCTTCCTGCTGCTGTTGTTCGGCGTCATGTACGTCATGCTGATCCGTCCCCAGAAGAAGCGGATGCAGCAGCATCAGCAGCTGGTGGCGAGTGTCGGCCTCGGTGACGAGGTGGTG
>JBHENN010000071.1:0-7007 GCA_046262015.1 Actinomycetota bacterium
TTCAAGCTCGTCACGCTCCCGCTGGGGATCCTGACCTTCATCGTCGCCTGTGCCCTGATCGTCTTCGAGCTCCTGGTCATCTCGATCCAGGCCTACATCTTCACGATGCTCACGGCGTTCTACATCTCCGAGGCGATCCACGGCCACGGGGAAGAGGACCACAAGGTCGACACCAAGCACATCGAGCCCACGCGCGAGACCGAGGGCATCGAGGCGGCCACGACAGCAGCCGCGTGAACGCCCTTTACGACGACCACGACCGCGACGACAACAACGACGACGACGACGACAAGGACGAAAGAGGAGGAAGCAGATGACGGACGTACTACTTCTGGCGCAGGAAGCCGAGGCGGCCACCGGCGCGGGGCTCGAGACGATCGGCAAAGGGCTCGTGTTCGGTCTCGCCGCGATCGGGCCCGGGGTGGGGATCGGGCTCGTGTTCGCCAGCGCGATCGAGGCGATGGCCCGCCAGCCCGAGACCGCCGGTCAGACCCGGACCACGATGTTCCTGGGGTTCGCCCTGATCGAGGCGCTCGCCCTGATCGGCTTCGTCCTGTCGTTCATCATCTAGTCGGGAGGCCGCGATGACCCACGTCACCAACCTCCTGATGCTCGCCGCCGAAGAGGCGCCGGCGCACGAACGCGAGGGGATCGACCTGATCCTCCCGGCGCTGCCCGAGCTGCTGTGGGGCACGATCTGCTTCGCCGTGGTCGCGGCGTTCCTCACGCGTATCGCGTTCCCGAAGATCCGCGAGTCCGTCGAGAAGCGCGAGCAGGCGATCCGCGAGGCCAACGAGGCCGCGGAGGGCGCCCGCGCCGAAGCCCAGAAGGAGCTCGAGGAGTACAAGAGCCGGCTTGCCGACGCCCGGGGCGAGGCGAACCGGATCATCGAGGACGCGCGCGGCCAGGCCGAGCAGGTCCGCAAGGAGATCGTCGCTAAGGCGGAGCGCGAGAAGGAGCAGATCGTGGGGCGCGCCGAGGAGCAGATCGAAGCCGAGAAGGTGAGGACGATGCAGGAGCTCCAGGCCACGCTCGGAAAGCTCTCGATCCAGCTCGCCGAGAAGGTGGTCGGGCGAAGTCTCGACGGCAGCACGCAGCGCGAGCTCGTCGACGCCTACATCAAGGAGGTCGCCGGCATGGGGACCGCGGGGAACGGGAACGGGAACGGGAACGGGGCCCGCAGCTAGATGGCGCGCGACGAGGTGGTCGAGGGGTACGCCGAAGGGCTCTTCCGGCTGATCGCGGCTGAGGGCGAGCTCGATCGGGTCGAGGACGAGCTCTACCGGTTCGGCAAGATCCTCGAGAGCACCAGCGAGCTGAAGCAGGCGTTGGCCGACCAGAGTATCGACCGCGCCCGGCGCGCCGCCCTGCTCGACGACCTGCTGACCGGCAAGGTCTCCCCGCGCACCACCGCGCTCGTCGGCTTCGTCGTAGAGCACGGACGCGGACGCCAGCTCCCCCAGATCCTCGAGCGACTGTCGGAGCTCGCCGCGGAAGCACGCGACGCGGTCGTGGCCGAGGTGCGCTCGGCGATCCCGCTGGACCAGGGCCAGCGGGACGAGCTCGCGGCGGCACTGTCCACGGCCACCGGCAAGAAGGTCGAGCTCAAGGTCCTCGTGGACCCCACGGTCCTGGGAGGGATCGTTGCCAAGGTCGGAGACACCGTCATCGACGGCACCGTCAGGCGTCGTCTCGAGCGATTGAAGGAGCAGGTGAAGTCATAGGTGGCCCAGAACGAGCTGTCGATCGACGCCCAGGAGATCTCCTCGGCCCTGAAGCGTTACGTAACCGAGTTCGAACCCGAGGTGGAGAAGGAAGAGGTCGGCCGGGTCGACGAGGTCGGTGACGGGATCGCACGCATCAGCGGTCTGCCCAAGACGATGGCGAACGAGATGCTCGAGTTCCCCCGCGGGGTCATCGGCCTCGCGATGAACCTCGAAGAGCACGAGATCGGTGCGATCGTTCTGGGCGAGTATTCGCGGATCGAGGAAGGCGACCCGGTCAAGCAGACCGGGAGCATCCTCTCGGTAGGCGTCGGGGACGAGCTGCTCGGGCGCGTGGTGGACGCGGTCGGGGCGCCGATCGACGGCAAGGGTCCGATCGATACCTCGCACCGCCGGCCGATGGAGGTTGCCGCGCCCGGCGTAACGGCTCGGCAGCCCGTCAAGGAGCCGCTCCAGACCGGCATCAAGGCCATCGACTCCATGACCCCGATCGGGCGCGGCCAGAGAGAGCTCATCATCGGCGACCGCCAGACGGGCAAGACGGCGATCGCGATCGACGCGATCATCAACCAGCGCCAGCTGTGGGGCACCGACCGCCAGGTGAAGTGCATCTACGTCGCGATCGGCCAGAAGGCCTCGACCGTCGCGGAGGTCGTCGGCGCCCTCGAGGAGAACGGCGCGCTCGAGTACACCGTCGTGGTCAACGCTCCGGCTTCCGACCCCGCGCCGTTCCAGTACCTCGCCCCCTACGCGGGGTGCGCCATGGGGCAGCACTGGATGGACAACGGCGAGCACGCGCTGATCGTCTACGACGACCTCTCCAAGCAGGCGATCGCGTACCGCCAGCTGTCGCTGCTGCTGCGCAGGCCTCCGGGGCGCGAGGCGTATCCGGGCGACGTCTTCTACCTCCACTCCCGTCTTCTCGAGCGCGCGGCGAAGCTGTCGGACGAGAACGGAGGCGGCTCGTTGACCGCGCTGCCGATCATCGAGACCAAAGGCGGGGATGTGTCGGCTTACATCCCCACCAACGTCATCTCGATCACCGACGGGCAGATCTTCCTCGAGCAGAACCTGTTCTTCTCGGGCGTCCGGCCGGCCATCAACGTCGGCATCTCGGTGTCGCGGGTCGGCGGCAATGCGCAGATCAAGGCGATGAAGGACGTCGCCGGGACCCTGCGCCTCGACCTCGCCCAGTTCCGCGAGCTCGAGGCCTTCGCGGAGTTCGGATCCGACCTGGACAAGGCGTCCCAGGCTCAGCTCGACCGCGGCGCACGGATCGTAGAGATCCTCAAGCAGAAGCAGTACACGCCCTACCCGGTGGAGGACCAGGTGATCTCCATCTGGGCCGTCACCAACGGCTTCCTGGACGACCTCGCCGTCGAGAAGGCCGGGGTCTTCGAGCGGGAGATGCTCGACGACCTGCGCACGCGCCACAGCGATATCGGAGAGACGATCCGGGAGTCCGGCAAGCTTGACGAGGACACGACCGGCAAGCTCCGCACCGCGCTCGAGGAGTTCAAGGCCTCGTTCGCCGAGCGCGAGGGCACGGTCGAGACGGTGGCCGCGGAAGAGGGCGTGCCCGATGCCGGAGGTGGCGGCGGAGGCACCACCGGCGGCGGGGACATGGCCGAGAGCCCGGCCGCCGCGGCGGCTCCGGGTGGCGCGACCGAGAGCCCAACGGACTCCGCGACCCCCGCCGATACGGCCGAGCTGACGGGCGACGACCCGACCGCCGGCGAATAACGAGGGAGCGGCAACGTGGCGCAGCTGAGGGACATCAAGCGGAGGATCGGGTCGGTCGAGTCGACCCAGAAGATCACCCGCGCGATGGAGCTCATCGCGTCCTCTCGCATCGTCAAGGCCCAGCAACGGGTCGAGGCAGCGCGCCCCTACGCGGACGAGATGCGCAAGCTGATGGCGGCCGTCGGCCGCAACGCCGGTAACGTCGACCACCCGTTGCTCACCGGCCGGGACGAGGTGCGGGCGGTGGGCACGATCGTCCTCACGTCGGACCGGGGCTTGGCGGGGGCGTACAACTCGAACATCATCCGCGCCGCGGAGCGGAGCATCCGCGAGCACGGTCGCGACAGCAAGCTCTATATCGTGGGCAAGAAGGGCGTGTCCTACTTCAGGTTCCGCGGGTACGACTTCGAGTCCTCGTGGCAGGGGATATCGGACCAGCCCCGGATCGAAGATGCCCGCAAGGTGGCCCGGGCGGCGACCGAGTCGTTCGTACAGGGCGAGGTCGACGAAGTGAGGCTCGCCTATACGCAGTTCCAGTCGGCGCTGGTCCAACGGCCGGTCGTCGTGCAGCTCCTGCCCCTGCCCGGCGAGGAGCTCGAGGCCGACGAGGACGCATCTGGGGGACCGAGCGCGTCGTACGTGTTCGAGCCGGCCCCGGAGGAGATCCTCGACTACCTGCTCCCTCGGTACATCGAGGGCGCCGTCTTCCAGGGACTCCTGGAGTCGGCCGCGTCGGAGCACGCGGCGCGCCGGCGGGCTATGAAGGCCGCGACCGACAACGCCGACGAGCTCCTCGAGGACCTCACGCGCGTCTACAACCAGGTACGTCAGTCCGAGATCACGACCGAGATCATGGAGGTCGTCGGTGGGGCGGAAGCCCTGACCGCGGCCGCCGGGAGATAGGGAGAGAGATGGCGATCACCGAAGAGAAGATCACCGAGGAAGCGCCCCAGACGAGTGAGGGACGGATCCTCACGATCACCGGTCCCGTCATCGAGGTCGAGTTCCCCCCCGACGGCATGCCCGAGATCTCCTTCGCACTCACCGTGGAACGCACCGTCGGGGGCGAGACCGAGGTCATCACCGCGGAGGTCAGCCAGCACATCGGCGACTCCGTGGTCAAGGCCATCTGCATGAAGGCGACCGACGGCCTGGTGCGCAGCGCAAAGGTGACCAACACCGGGGCGCCGATCACCGTCCCGGTCGGACCCTCGACGTTGGGGCACGTGTACAACGTGCTGGGCGAGCCGGTCGACGGTTCCGAGGTGCCGGACGACGTCGAGAGGTGGCCGATCCATCGGCGGCCTCCGCTGTTCGAGGACCTCGAGCCCAAGACCGAGATGTTCGAGACCGGGATCAAGGTCATCGACCTCCTCGAGCCGTACGTGCAGGGCGGGAAGATCGGGATGTTCGGGGGCGCCGGCGTCGGCAAGACGGTCGTGATCCAGGAGATGATCTACCGGGTCGCCGAGCAGCACGGTGGTGTCTCGGTCTTCGCCGGTGTCGGCGAGCGCACCCGCGAGGGCAACGACCTGTGGCTCGAGATGAAGGAGTCCGGCGTCCTCGAGAAGACCGCCCTCGTGTACGGCCAGATGGACGAACCGCCTGGTGTCCGGCTGCGGGTGGCCCTCTCGGCCCTCACGATGGCCGAGTACTTCCGCGATGTGGAGCATCAGGATGTGCTCTTGTTCGTGGACAACATCTTCCGTTTCGTCCAGGCGGGCTCGGAGGTGTCGACGCTGCTCGGTCGTATGCCCTCGGCGGTCGGTTATCAGCCGACGCTGTCCGAGGAGATGGGCGAGTTGCAGGAGCGCATCACCTCCACCAAGGGCCGTTCGATCACCTCCCTGCAGGCGATCTACGTTCCCGCCGACGACATCACCGATCCGGCGCCCCATACCGCGTTCGCTCACCTCGACGCCACGACAGTCCTGTCGCGCCAGATCGCCTCCCTGGGCATCTATCCCGCCGTGGACCCGCTCGACTCGACCTCGCGGATCCTCGACCCCCGTTACGTCGGAGATGAGCGCTACAACGTGGCGCTGACGGTTCAGCGCATCTTGCAGCGCTACAAGGACCTTCAGGACATCATCGCGATCCTCGGCATCGACGAGCTCTCCGAAGAAGACAAGATCACGGTCCAGCGGGCCCGCAAGATCCAGAGGTTCCTCTCGCAGCCGTTCTTCGTCGCCGAGCAGTTCACCGGCATCTCCGGCAAATACGTGCCGCTGGAAGAGACGATCGCGTCGTTCAAGGGCCTCGCCGAGGGTGATTACGACCAGCTGCCGGAGCAGGCCTTCTACCTGGTGGGCGGCATCGAGGAAGCACAGGCCAAGGCCAAGGAGCTGCAGGACTAGATGGACGTCAGCATCGTTTCCGCGGAGGCCAGCGTCTGGCAGGGCGATGCCGATCTGGTCGTCGCGCGCTCGCCCGAGGGCGAGTTCGGCATCATGCGCGGCCACATCCCCTTCCTGGCAGCGCTGGTTCCGGCGAAGGTCAGCGTGGTCGCGGAGGGTTCCCGGGAGGAGTTCTTCGTCTCCGGCGGGTTCCTGGAGGCGTCGGGGCCTGCGGACGACTATCACGTGATCGTCCTGGCCGACGACGCCGAGCCGCTGGGTGACCTCGACGTGTCCGAGGCGCGGGCGCGGCTCGACGATGCGCGCCGGCAGGCCGACGAGGATGCCGACGACCGGAGCGAAGCCCAGCTGAGGATCGCGATGGCGAGGGTGGAGATCGCAGAGGGACGCGAGCACTAGCCGTCCGCACCGGAGAAGGCTTGCTCGAAGGAGGCTCTGGTTGGTCGCTGAAGAGGGGGGAAGCGGTCTTCGGAACCGGGTCTCGTGCTCGTCCTGCGGGGTGACCGCCGCTCGTCGCCAGGGCCTGATCCCGCTGGGATGGCAGCAGATCAACGACGCGGGCAACCGAACCCTCTCGATGTGTCCGCAGTGTGTCAGAAGGAACCTCTGGCTGATAGAGGCGCGCCTCGACATCGATCCCGCGGGCGAGGCCGGCTGGTGACGAGCTAGCTGCGACGCACCCGGTCACGCGCTCTTGTACCACGCGCGCTACTCCACGACCGGCCCTTGTTCTCTGAGCCAACATCGATTACAACGTTGGTTGTTCGTTGGCATGGGTAATCACCTTTGAACAGGCTCGGACGCTTCGATCGAAGGGGGAGACATGGCAGAGGAAGACAAGGGACTTCTGGGGCGCGCGCGCGAGACCGTGGCCGGGGTCGGTGAGGGAGTAGCCAGCGTGGTGGCGCCGGAGCCGGACGACTCCGGTCTCATCGCGGGAGCGCGGCGCGTCGCCGCCGCACCCGTTGGAGCGGCGTCCTCGATCGTGGCTCCCGACGAGGGGTCGGGCGCGGCGCCCGCCCGCACGGGTTCCGCCCGCAAGAGCACCGGGCGCAAGAAGACGACCGGAGCCCGCAAGAAGAGCACCGGGCGCAAGAAGACGACCGGAGCCCGCAAGAGCACCGGGCGCAAGAAGACGACCGGAGCCCGCAAGAGCACCGGGCGCAAGAAGACGACCGGAGCC
>JBHENN010000072.1:0-12730 GCA_046262015.1 Actinomycetota bacterium
GCCGTGGTGGTGCTCGTCGTCCTCGACGAGCCGCAGCCGATCTGGGGCGGGTCGACCGCGGCTCCCACCTTCCGGTCGATCGCCGAGTACGCCCTGCGTCACCTGGGGGTCCCACCGACCGCCGACGCGGAGAAGGCGGCACGACAGATCGAGGCCGAGCAGGTCGGCGCCCCGGTGGCCCACGACTAGCATCGGTCCCATGGGACCCGGGGGGCAGCGGATGCTCGCGGAGGTCGCCGGCTGGGCCGGAGACCTGCTCACGGAGGTGACGGGCGACCCTTCGACCGGGGTGGCGGGGCTCGCCTATGACTCCGCGAGGGTTGCCCCGGGAGATCTCTTCTTCTGCATCAAAGGCGCGCGCTCCGACGGGCACCGCTTCGCGGCGGCGGCTCGGGCTGCCGGGGCCGCCTCCCTGTGTGTCGAGCGCCCCACGGGCGCCGGATTGCCGGAGGTCGTGGTGACCGACGCCCGCGTGGCCATGCCCCGGATCGCCGCCGGCTGGTTCGGCCGGCCCGCGGACGACCTGCTGATGCTCGGCGTCACCGGTACGAACGGCAAGACCACCACGACATTCCTGATCGAGTCCATCCTGCGGAGCGCCGGCATGACCACGGGCCTGATCGGCACGATCGAGACGAGGATCGCGGGACGGATGAGGCCCGGCGTGCGGACCACGCCCGAGTCGCTCGACCTCCAGGGGCTGCTCGCCGAGATGCGCGACGCGAGGGTGGAGGCGGTGGCGATGGAGGTCACCTCGCACGCCCTCGTGCTCCATCGCGTCGAGGGCGTCCGGTTCGCGTCGGCGACTTTCACCAACCTGTCCCAGGATCATCTCGACTTCCACCGCGACATGGAGGATTACTTCGCCGCGAAGCGGTCGCTGTTCACCAGCGAGCGCGCCGAACGCGGCGCCGCCAACGTCGACGACCCTTACGGCCGGAAGCTGAAGGAAACGGCGGGCATCCCAACGACCGGCTTCGGCTGCTCGCCCGACGCCGAAGTGCGCGCCGAGAAGATCGCCTCCGGGCCCTCCGGGACGCGCTTCGTCATCGTCACGCCTCGCGGCGAGATCGACATCGAGACCGGCCTGGTCGGTGGGTTCAACGTCTCGAACTGCCTTGCAGCGGCGGCCGCGGCCCTCGAAGCAGACATCGCCCCGGATGCGGTCGCGGCAGGGATCCGCGCGCTGCGCGCCGTGCCGGGTCGTTTCGAGGCCGTCGACGAGGGCCAGCCGTTCACCGTGGTGGTCGACTATGCCCACACCCCGGACTCCCTCGACAACGTCCTGTCCGAGGCTCGCCGCGTCGTGACAGCCCGCGGCGCCGAGGCGCGCGTGGTCTGCGTGTTCGGCTGCGGCGGGGACCGCGATCCCGGCAAGCGCCCCCTGATGGGTGCAGTGGCGGCCCGGCTCGCCGACGTCGTCGTCGTTACCTCCGACAACCCCCGGAGCGAGCCGCCCGAGAAGATCATCGACGAGATCGTCGAGGGCTTCCTGGCCGTGCGGAGCTCGGGCCCCGACGAGATCGTCGCCGACCGGCGGGCCGCGATCGCGTGGGCCGTTGGCCGAGCGCGACCGAACGATGTCGTGGTCATCGCCGGCAAGGGCCACGAGTCCGTGCAGGAGCTCGCCGACCGGACGGTCCCGTTCGACGACCGCGACGTCGCGCGCCGCGCCCTGCGCGCTCTGGACGCGGCTGGGGCGCGATGACCAACATCATGCTGGCCGGGATGTGCGGCCTGATCGTGACGCTGTTGGGTACGCCTCTGGCGATCAGAGCCTTCCGCCGGCGCGGGTGGGGCCAGCTGATCCGCGAGGAGGGGCCTCAGGCGCATTTCGAGAAGCGGGGGACCCCGACGATGGGGGGCCTCGTGATCGTCGCCGGGACCGTGGGTGGCTATCTCCTGGGCCATCTCGGCTCGGGTGGACCTTCGCCCTTCCGGGACAGTGGGCTGCTGGCGCTCGGCACGATCGTTGCGCTGGCCGCGCTCGGCTTCCTCGACGACATCATCAAGATCCGCAAGGCGCGGTCGCTCGGTCTCCGCTCACGCGCCAAGTTTCTGGGCCAGCTTGCGATCGGTCTCACGTTCGCGGTCCTTGCCGTGCAGGTGGTGGGGATCGGGACCGATCTCTCCTTCTTCCGCTCGACCGCGCTCGATCTCGGCTTGGTCTTCTACGTGTGGGTGTTCGTGATGATGGCGGCGTCGTCGAACGGGGTGAACCTCACCGACGGTCTCGATGGATTGGCGGTCGGATCGGCCGCGCAGGTCGTCGGAGCGTTCGTCGTGATCGCGTTCTGGCAGTTCCGGCACCAGGGCTTCTACGACATCGCAGAGACGGGATCGGACCCGTTCGACCTTGCCATCGTGGCCGCAGCCCTGTTCGGAGCCTGCGCCGGGTTCCTGTGGTGGAACACGGCGCCGGCCAAGATCTTCATGGGAGATACCGGCTCGCTGATGCTGGGTGGGTCCATGGCGGTGTTCGCGGTCCTGCTGAACACCCAGCTCCTGCTCGTTGTCGTCGGAGGCCTGTACGTGATCGAGACGATGTCGGTCATCGCTCAGGTAGCGGTCTTCAAGCGCACCGGCCGGCGGCCCTTCTTGATGGCCCCGATCCACCACCACTTCGAGCTGCAGGGGTGGCCTGAGTTCACGGTGATCGTGCGCTTCTGGGTCCTCTCCGGCCTGTCGGTGGCATTCGGGATCGGCTTGTTCTACGCCGACTTCCTGTCCAAGGGTGGGGCGCTGTGACTCCCGCTGAGGGCTATGCGGGCGTGCGGGCTCTCGTGGTGGGTCTGGGGGCCAGCGGCCTGGCCGCGGCGCGTGCGCTTCACGAGCGGGACGCCAAGGTCCGGGTGACGGAGGAGAGCTCCGGGCCCGCGGTTGCACAGCGTGCCGCGACGCTCGTCGATCTCGGCGTAGAGGTCGAGCTGGGCGGCCACGACCTCGAGGCCCTCGACGCGGATCTGGCCGTGGTCAGCCCCGGGATCCCACCGTCCGCTCCCGTCATGCGCGCGCTGGCACGGCTCGGCGTCCCGGTGATCGGTGAGGTGGAGCTGGCGTGGCGTCTGGCACGCTGCGAGTTCTTGGCGGTGACCGGCACCAACGGGAAGACGACCACCACGAGCTTGCTCGCCGCGATGCTGCGCGAGGCTGGCGTCGCGTCGGTGGCCGCGGGCAACATCGGGCTGCCTCTGATCGATGCGGTCGCGGCGATCCCCGAAGACGGCGCGATCGCGGTCGAGGTGTCCAGCTTCCAGCTTGCCACGATCGATCGATTCAGGCCCCGCGTTGCGGTCGTCCTTAACGTCGCGGAGGACCACACCGACTGGCACGGATCGGTCGAGGGCTATGCGGCCGCCAAGGCGCGCATCACGGTGAACCAGACCGGCGACGACGTGCTGGTGGTCAACGCCGACGATCACCACGCCATGGCGATCGCGGGCGGATCGGCCGCGCGTGTCGTGCCGTTCTGGCCGACATCGCCCCTCGGCCCGTCGGACGCGGACCTCGGCGTGCGGGACGGGATGATCGTGTGGCGAGGCCGTGTGGTGATGCCGGTCGCCGACGTTGCCTTGCCCGGAGCGGCGGGCCTGGAGGACACCCTGGCGGCCGCGGGGGCGGCGCTCGAGTACGGGCTCGACCCGCGGGCCGTGACGCGGGCCGCCACCGGGTTCCAGCCGCTCGCCCACCGCTTGCAACCTGTCGCCGAGGTCGAGGGTGTGACCTACATAGACGACTCGAAGGCGACGAACCCTCACGCCACGCTCGCCGCCGTGCGCGGACTGTCGGATGTGGTCCTGATCGCGGGGGGACGCAGCAAGGGGGTGGATCTGACCGTCCTCGAGCACCTCGTCCCGCCGGTGATCGCGGTCGTCGTTCTGGGCGAAGCCGCAGACGAGCTCGAGCGGTTGTTCGAAAGCCTCGTCCCGGTGCAGCGTGCGGCAACGATGCGCGAGGCGGTCGCGGCGGCGCGCGGGCGATCCGTTCCCGGAGGATCCGTCTTGTTGTCGCCGGCGTGTGCGAGCCTGGACATGTACGACAGCTACGCCCAGCGGGGCCAGGCGTTCGCCCGCGCGGTGATGGAGCTCGAGGCGCGCGCGGCGCGCGCCGAGGATGGCCGCGGCACGGCCGGCGGCCGGAGGGGACGACAGGATGGCGACTAGGGCCGGCGCGGCGCGATCGCCAAGCGCGCGATCAGGACGCGCGCGCCCGGCTGAGCGCTCCGGAGTCGCGCGCGTTCGGTCCGGCGGGCGTCCGTCGATGCTGGTAGCCGCCGCGACCCTCACGCTGGTGGTCCTGGGGCTCGTCATGATCCTGTCGGCCAGCTCGGTGTCGGCGTTCGCGGAGTACGGCTCGTCCTTCGTCTTCTTCAAGAAGCAGGTCGTGTGGGCGGTCGTCGGCCTGGGCTGTCTGTTGTTCTTCGCCAACCTCGATTACCAAAAGCTCCGAGGCGTCGGCTACCTCGCCCTGGCCGGGACCCTGCTGATGCTCGTAGCCGTGCTGGTCCCCGCCGTCGGGGTCACCGTGGGCGGGAGCTCGCGGTGGCTCGCGCTCGGCCCCCTGTCGTTCCAACCCTCCGAGCTCGCCAAGCTCGCCCTCGTGCTGTTCGGCGCCGAGGTGTTCTCGCGCAAGGACGAGCGCACGCTCGAGGACCTCGCGCACACCGCGTTGCCGATGGTCCCCGTGCTCGGTCTCGTCGCCGCGCTCGTGATCGCCCAACCGGACCTGGGGACGACGCTGCTTCTGAGCACCATCGGGTTCGGGCTCATGGCGGTGGCCGGCGCGCCGGGTCGCTACCTCGTGCCCCTGGGTCTCGCGGCCGCGACGCTCGCTTCGATCGCGGCCTTCGGCGAGCAGTACCGCCGGGCCCGACTGCTCGCGTTCCTGGATCCCTGGGCAGACCCCTTGAGGACCGGGTACCACACGATCCAATCGCTGATCGCGCTCGGGTCGGGCGGATGGTTCGGGGTGGGCCTCGGGGCGAGCCGACAGAAGTGGATGTACGTGCCCAACGCGCACACCGACTTCATCTTCGCGATCCTGGGCGAGGAGACCGGGCTGCTCGGAACCCTGGTCGTGCTCGGCCTGTTCGGCTTCATCGCCTATCTCGGGATCCGCATCGCGCGCCATGCTCCGGACCGGTTCGGCATGCTCGTGGCGTCCGGGATCACGGTATGGATCGCGGTGCAGGCGCTGGTCAACATGGGAGCGGCGACCGCGTCGCTGCCCATCACGGGCGTGCCCCTTCCGTTCGTCTCCTTCGGAGGCTCGTCGCTGGTCATCTCGCTCGCGGCCGCTGGGATCCTGATCAACATCGGGCGCCAAGGCGAGACCCGGCCCGCCCCTCGGCGCCCGGCGCGCGCGAGGACGCCGGCACCGGGATGAGAGTGGTGCTCGCCGGAGGCGGCACCGCCGGTCACGTGGTCCCGGCGGTGGCCCTGGCCCACGCGCTCGACCGGGACGAGGTGTTGTTCCTCGGCACCGCGAAGGGGGCGGAAGCTCGGCTCGTCCCCGCCGCCGGCTTCCGTCTCGAGACGATCGACGTGCGCGGGTTCGACCGATCCAAGCCGCTGTCGCTCGTCGCGACCGGGGCGCGGGCTCTCACCGCGATCGGCTCGGCGCGCCGGGCGTTGCGCCGCTTCGCTCCCGACGTCGTCGTCGGGATGGGGGGCTACGTCAGCCTCCCGGCTTGCGTCGCGGCGCGCACCTTGGGCGTCCCGATCGTCCTGCACGAGCAGAACATCGTCTTCGGACTGGCGAACCGCGTGTGCATGCCCCTGGCACGAACGGTCGCGGTGTCGTTCGAAGCGACCGTGGGCCAAGCCGGAGCGCGCGGTGTGTTCGTGGGCAACCCGGTGCCGCCCGAGATCGCGAGCTTCGACCGGGACATCCTGCGCGCCGGCGCTCTTCGACGCTTCGAGCTCGACCCGGCGCGCCGCACCCTCCTGGTGTTCGGAGGCAGTCAGGGGGCCACCCGGATAAACCAGGCGGCGTCGGCGTTGCCGCGCGTGTGGGGTGAACGCGCCGACCGCCAGGTTCTGCACATCACCGGCACCCGCGACCTCGGATGGGTCTCCGAACGCGTGGCAACGACCCACGGCGCTCTTCTGTACCGGGTCGTCGGGTACGTCGAACGGATGACCGAGGCGTACGCGTGCGCGGACCTCGCGCTGTGCCGCGGGGGCGCCACCACACTCGCCGAGCTCGGGGTTGTCGGTCTGCCGGCGATCATCGTTCCCTACCCCCACCATCGCGACCGGCAGCAGGAGCTGCACGCGCGCGTCTTCGAACGCGCCGGCGCCGCCGCGATGATGCCCGACGAGGACACGACCGAGGACGCGGTTGCAGCCGCAGCCGATGACCTGCTCGAGGACGACGGTCGGTTGGCGGCGATGGGCAGCGCAGCGCGCGCTCTCGGCCGCCCGCGTGCGGCCAGCGCGCTCGCCGCGCTGGTCCGGGAAGCTGCCGCGTGACCTTCGACGGCGCGACCCGGATCCACCTGATCGGGATCGGGGGGGCAGGCATGTCGGCGATAGCGAAGGTGCTCCTCGAACGGGGCTGCGCCGTGTCCGGGTCCGACCTGAAGCCGAGCCGGGCGATCGCGCGGCTCGAGGCCATGGGCGCGGGCATCACGATCGGGCACGACCCGGAGTCGATCGAGGGAGCCGACGTGGTGATCGCGTCGACCGCCATCCCGGCAACCGATCCCGAGTTGGAGCGCGCTCGGGCGCTGGGTGTCCGGGTGATGGGCCGCGGTGAGGCCCTCGCTGAGGTCCTGGCGGGGGTGCCCTCGATCGTGGTCGCCGGCACGCACGGCAAGACCACCACGACCTCGATGATCACGTCGATCCTGCGCTCGGACGGGCGGGATCCCACGTACCTGATCGGCGGCGGCCTGAACGACGCCGGCACGAACGCACGCGCCGGGCGGGAGGACATCGCGGTCGCAGAGTCCGACGAGAGCGACGGCTCGTTCCTGCTCCTGGACCCCTGGATAGGGGTGGTCACGAACGTCGAAGCAGAGCATCTCGAGCACTGGGGGAGCCTCGATCGCCTGGAGGAGGCGTTCGACCGGTTCGTGGCGGGCATCGTCCCCGGTGGTTGCGCGGTCCTCCCATGCGAGGACGAACGACGCGTGTCGGCCGCGCGCTCTGCGGGCCTCGGGGTCGTCACGTTCGGCACCGCCGGCGACGTCCGTGCGCGCTCGATCCACACCGCCGGGAGCGAGACATCGTTCTCGCTCGTTCACGACGGCTCCGAAGCGCCGGTGACCCTGCGCGTCCCGGGTCTTCACAACGTGGCCAATGCGCTGGCGGCCGCGGCCGCGTGCACGGCGGCGGGAGTGGGCCGGGACGCCGTCGCCGAGGGGCTGTGCGCCTATCGGGGCGTCGAGCGGAGGTTCCAGCTGCGCGGTCGACAGGATGGGGTCACGGTCATAGACGACTACGCGCACCACCCCACCGAGGTGAAGGCGACCCTGGCGGCGGCACGCGCCGGGGCGGGGTCGTCCGAGCGGGTGGTGGCCGTGTTCCAGCCCCACCGCTACTCCCGCACGGCTGCGCTCCATCACGAGTTCGGGGCCGCGTTCGGAGATGCTGATCGGATCGTGATCACCGATGTCTATGGAGCCGGTGAGCAGGCGGTGCCCGGCGTGACCGGGAAGCTGATCGCCGACGCGGTGTCCACGAGCCTCCCGCGCCGGCCGCTCGCATACCTGCCGCACCGAAGCGAGCTGCTCGACTACCTCGAGGCAGCTGCGCGCGCGGGCGACGCGGTCCTGACCCTGGGTGCGGGAGACATCAGCGCGGTGGGGGACGAGCTCCTCGAGCGGCTGGCGCGCCGTTCGGCGCGCGCCGGCGAGACGCGTAGGTGAACGCGGTGGAGCCCCGGACCGACCTCGCCGAGGTCACGCGCACGCTCCGAGAGCGCGGCTTCCGCGGCCGGGCCGAGACCGACCACCCTCTCGCTCCGCTCACGACCTATCGCCTCGGCGGGCCTGCATCCCTCTACCTCGAGCCGCTCGACGCCGGGGACCTGGAGCTTCTCGCCGGCGCGGCCGAGAGCCTCTCCGGTCTGGAGGTGCTTGTCCTGGGCCGGGGCTCGAACCTGGTCGTTTCCGACGACGGCTGGCCCGGGCTGGTCGTGCGCATGGGACCGGGGTTCGCGTGGGCGGGCCCGGACGGTCCCTCCGGGCTCCGTGCGGGTGGTGCCCTCGCGCTGCCTCAGCTGGCCAACAGCGCGGCGCGCCGAGGGTTGGCCGGGGTCGAGTTCATGGTGTCCATCCCGGGGTCACTGGGCGGCGGGGTCCGGATGAACGCCGGTGCGCACGGCGGTGCGATCTCGGACCACCTCGCCTCCGCGACGCTGTTCCACCTCGATACCTTCGAGCTCGAGACCCGCCCTGCCGCGGGGCTCGGCCTCGGCTACCGGACCTCGAACCTCACCGAGCGACACCTCGTGGTGGATGCGGCCTTCGATCTGGTCGCGGACGACCCCGCCGCGATCCGCTCGAGGATGGACGACTACCGCCGCCACCGCGCCGCGACCCAACCCGGCGCCCTGCAGAACGCCGGGAGCGTGTTCAAGAACCCCGAGGGCGATCACGCTGGGAGGCTCGTCGTAGAGGCCGGCCTCAAGGGCGCCCGCTGCGGGGGGGTGGCGGTGTCCTCGCTCCATGCGAACTTCTTCGTCGCCGGTGAGGGCGCCCGGGCCCAGGACGTCTACGACCTCGTCCACCTCGTCCGGTCCGAAGTACAGAGACGCTCCGGCGTGAGCCTGACGCCCGAGGTCAGGTTCGTCGGCTCCTTCCATCCCGCCGGGCGACCGCGCACCGAGGAGGTGGCCGGAGATGGCTAGCGCTCGTCGTTCCGGGGGCGCGCCCTCGGTCGGGAAGGGGAGCGAGCGCGTGGCAACCGATCCACGCATCCGCCGCCGGCGCGCCTCGATCGCCCGCTCGCGCAAGAGGTCGGTGATCTTGAAGCTCAGCGTTGTGGCCGCGCTCGTCGGGCTCGTGTGGGTGGTGTTGTGGTCGCCTCTGCTGCGGGTCTCCGACGTACGCGTCCTCGGGGCGCGGCACACCACGGCCGCGGAGATCGCACGCGTCGCCGACCTCGGTCCCGACCGGCACGTCCTACTGCTGTCGACCGATGAGGTAGCGCGCCGAGCCGAGACACTGCCGTGGGTCCGCACGGCCCGCGTCGATCGGATGCTTCCGGGAACGGTGCGCGTCCGGATCGTCGAGCGACGGCCCGCGGTAGTCCTGTCCTTGGGGGCGGCGCGCTGGACGTTGGACGCAGGAGGACACGTGCTGACCGCGGGGGCACGCGGGGATGACCTGCCGGTGGTGGCAGGCGTCGAGGTTGCCGGCGCGCAACCGGGGGAGCAGGTCGATTCGGCCGAGGTCCTCGCGGCGCTCGAGGCGTTGAGCGCGATGCCGCGCGGGCTGCGCGCGCGCGTTGATGGCGTCTTCGCCGCCAGCGTCGAGCGGATCACGTTCTCGATGGCGGACGGTCTGCAGGTCCGCTTCGGAGCGGCCGAGCAGCTGCGAGCCAAGTACGAGGTCCTGCGCGCGGTGCTGGCGCGCCTGGGGGAGGAAGGCCGGACCGTCGGCTACGTCGACGTCCGGGTCCCGAGAAGTCCGGCCGTCGGCCCCGCCGCGTCGGCACGTGCGTCCGAGGCCCCCCCGGCGGGCGAGCCCCGCAGCACGCCCTCGCCCGCGGCTCGCTAGCGCGCTCTTTTGTTCCGGCCGTCGGGCGCGTCGGGTGCTCCCTCCGCCACGTGGCGCGCGCCGCCGCCGGGGTTGACTCTTCGCGCTCTTGTGGCTATATTGCTCAACCACTCGTACAGGTTTACATAACTATAAGCCTGTAGTACAGGGTGACAGCCGGGCACACCCCCTCTGACCTGCGCTAACGGGAACCTACCGGCGACCGGGACCGGAACCGTGAAGCGTTGGTGGAGGGCAGAGAGGAGCAGACATGGCCGCGGGACCGCAGAACTATCTCGCCGTGATCAAGGTCGTCGGCATCGGCGGAGGCGGCGTCAACGCCGTCAACCGCATGATCGAGGTCGGCCTCAAAGGGGTCGAGTTCATCGCGATCAACACCGACGCCCAGGCTCTGCTGATGTCGGACGCGGACGTGAAGCTCGACATCGGGCGCGAGCTCACGAAGGGGCTCGGGGCGGGCGCCGACCCGGAGATCGGACGAGGGGCGGCGGAGGAGCACCGCGCCGAGATCGAAGAGGTGCTGAAGGGCTCGGACATGGTCTTCATCACCGCCGGCAAAGGCGGGGGAACCGGGACCGGTGGCGCGCCCATCGTCGCCGAGATCGCCAAGGCAGCGGGCGCTCTGACGATCGGGGTCGTGACGCGTCCGTTCAAGTTCGAAGGGCGCCAGCGCGCGGTCAAGGCCGAGCAGGGGATCGAGAACCTCAAGGAGAAGGTCGACACGCTCATCGTCATCCCGAACGACCGCCTTCTGCAGGTGGGGGATGCGACGACCTCGGTCCTCGAGGCGTTCCGCATGGCCGACGAGGTTCTGCTGCAGGGAGTGCAGGGCATCACCGATCTCATCACGACGCCCGGCCTCATCAACCTCGACTTCGCCGACGTCAAAGCGATCATGACCGACGCGGGATCGTCCCTCATGGGCATCGGTCAGGCACGCGGCGAGAACCGCGCCGAAGATGCGGCACGCGCGGCGATCTCGTCTCCGCTCCTGGAAGCGTCCATCGAGGGTGCGCGCGGCGTCCTGCTGAACATCGCCGGTGGGTCGGACCTCGGTCTGTTCGAGGTAAACGAGGCAGCCAACATCATCTCCTCGGCGGCGCATCCCGATGCGAACATCATCTTCGGTGCGGTCGTCGACGACACCCTCGGCGACGAGGTCAGGGTGACCGTGATCGCGGCCGGCTTCGATCGTTGGGGCCAGCGCGACGCCGAGGATCTCGTGAAGCCCGACGAGGAGATCTTCTCGATCGGGTCGTCCGACGGCGACTTCGAGCCGCTGCTCGGCGAGGCGGCGGGATCGTCGCCGGCGCGCGAGCCGCTCGTCTTCGACGCCGAGGACGATCTCGACATCCCGTCGTTCTTGCGCAACGAGTAGCACGGTCCGCGCGGCGCGCGCGGTGGGGCAGACTCGAGCGATGAGGTTGGAGCCGTCTCTGGCGGAGGTGCAGCGCGCGGGGGTACCCCCCGTCCTGACCGACGAGCCTGCTCGCGCGCTCGGGCTGCTGGTCGCGTTCACCGGCCGGGAGGGAGGCGCGAGCCGGGGGCCGTACGCGTCGTTGAACCTCGCGGCGCGCGTGGGGGACGCCCCCGAGGCGGTCGCCGAGAACCGGCGCAGGGCGGCCGCGGCCGCCGGCTTCGACGGTTCGGCGCTCGCCCTGGCGCGCCAAGTGCACGGCACCGAGGCGCGGGCGGTCCCGCCCGGCACCGCCGGGGTCTTCGCCGAGGCGGACATCTTGACCGTCGCGGAGCGCGGCCCGGTGGCGGCCATCCTCACTGCCGACTGCGCTCCGGTCGTGGTGGCCGGGACGGACGCGCTCGCGGTCATCCATGCGGGATGGCGCGGGCTGGTGTCGGGCGTGATCGAGCAGGGGGTGGCCGAGGTGGGCCGGCCCCTCGCCGCGTGGGTGGGTCCCTCGATCCGGTCGTGCTGCTATGAGGTCGGTCCCGAGGTCGCGGAACGGTTCGACCGGCTCGAGCTCTCGTCCGGCGCGCCGGGAAGGGTCGATACCACGGCGGCGGCCACGACCCTCCTCGAGCGCAGCGGCGTGCCGCACGTCGCCGCGAGCGGGAGGTGCACCTACTGCGACGCGCGCTACTTCTCCTATCGTCGAGACGGGACCACCGGGCGCCAGGGGGTGTTCGCCGCGTGGGTGGGCGACCCGGGCTCGTTCGCCGAGGCGGCCGGATGACGCTGGCCGAGCGCTACGCCGTCGTCCGGGAGCGCATCCGACGTGCGGCGGAGCGCTCCGGGCGCTCTCCCGGCGAGGTCCGACTCGTCGCCGTGTCCAAGACGTTTCCGGCGGACGCGGTCGCGGCCGCGGCTCGCCTGGGCATCACCGACTTCGGGGAGAACCGCGCTCAGGAGCTGGTGGCGAAGGCCGGCGCGCTCGGCAAGGACCGCGCCCTCAACACGCGGCTCGTGTGGCACTTCGTCGGCCCGCTGCAGACCAACAAGATCCGCCACGTCGTGGGGCTAGCGGCTCTCGTCCACTCGGTCGACCGGCTCGAGGTAGCGGAGGGCATCGCCCGGCGCGCCCGGGCGCTCGGGCGCATGCAGGACGTTCTGATCGAGGTCAACGTCGGGCGCGAGCCCACCAAGCACGGGGTCGAACCCGCAGGGTTGGTGGAGCTGGCTCGGGCGGTGCACGACATCGACGGCCTCGCGCTGCGCGGGGTCATGGCGATCCCACCCGACTCGCCGGACGCGGAGGGTGCGCGGCGGTACTTCAAGGAGATGGCCGCGCTGCGGGACGAGCTGGCGGCGACGTGGCCGGGGGCCCGGGAGCTCTCGATCGGGATGTCACGCGACCTCGAGGTCGCCATCGAAGAAGGGGCCACGATCGTGCGTGTGGGCGAGGCCCTGTTCGGGCCGCGTCCCGCCTCCCGCTAAAGCGGCCGTTCACGGGCTATCCTTCGGCCATGGCGGGCATCTGGCGGAAGACCCTCATCTACCTCGGGCTGGTCGAGGACGAAGAGCTCGACGACTACGCCTACGACGAC
>JBHENN010000073.1:0-20464 GCA_046262015.1 Actinomycetota bacterium
CAAGATCGAGATCGTCAACGAGGCGAAGCGCATCGGCACCTACGACATCTCGACCCGCCCCCACCAGGACTGCTGCGTGCTCTTCGAGCCTCGTTCGCCGGTGACCCGGGCCACGCCGGAGCAGACCCGGCGCGCCGAGGCCGAGCTCGACATGGACGCGCTCGTGGGAAAGGCGCTGGCGGGGATGGAGACGGTGCGGCGCGAGCTCCCCCCTCACTGACGCAGGACCGGATCAGAGCTTGTTGCGCAGGGCCTTTCCGACACTCCGCAGCGCGGTGGCCGCAGCCTTGACCTTGTCCCCGGCCCCGGGCGCGCCGAGCATCGTCGCCACGGCCCGCAGCGTCTCCTCGGTGGGCTTGTCGTACGGGTACCACCACAGCTTCTTCATCCCGGGCAGCCGGTTGGCGGTGACGTGCACCGGGACGGAGAACTCCTTCAGCCCCAGCTCGCCGTTCAGGCGCCCGAAGCCCGATCCGCCGACGCCGCCCCACGCGCCCCACGCGGCGCCGGCGGCCGCGCCATGCTCGTTCAAGCCGACCGTCCCCGCCTTGAGCCGCGCCATGACGCGCCGTCCTCGCGCGCGGTCGTGCGTCCAGACGGATGCGGTGAGGTTGGCCCCGTCCTCGTTCGCGCGCCGCACCGCTTCGTCCTCGTCGCGCACCCGCACGATCGGAAGGACCGGTCCGAACGTCTCCTGCGAGAACACGTCCATCTCCTCGGTGACGCCGCTCAACACGGTGGGCGCGTACCACAGCGAGCCCGCCGCGTTGTCCTTGCCCGCTCCCGGCCCTCCGGCCAAGACCGTCGCGCCCTTGTCGAGAGCGTCCTGGACGTGGCGCGACACGACCTCAAGCTGAGGCTTGAACGACAGCGAGCCCATCTCTGCATCGCCCTCGCCCTGGCCCACATGCCGGAGCTTGGCCAAAAGCTCCTGCTCGAACCGGTCCGCCACCGCGTCGACCACGATCGCGCGCTCGACCGAACAGCACGTCTGACCCGCGTTGAAGAAGGCGCCCCACAGAAGGCCGGACGAGGCCAGATCGAGATCTGCGTCGTCGAGCACGACGGCCGCGTCCTTGCCGCCCAGCTCCATGACGCACGGGGTGAGGTGCTCTGCCGCCGCCGCCAGGATCTTGCGCCCGGTGACGGGCGAGCCGATAAGGCAGATCTTGTCGCACGGCGCGTCGACCAGCGCCGCACCGACGTCGCCCGCGCCCTGCACCACCGTGACGACCCCGGGAGGCAGCGGATCGAGCACCTCGCGGATCAGCTCGTTCGTCTGCGGCACCGCCTCCGAGGGCTTGACGACCACGGCGTTGCCGGCGAACAGGGCCGGCGCGATGGCGAGGAAGCAGTTGGTCAGCGGGTAGTTCCACGGCGTGATGCACCCGACAACGCCGTAAGGACGCCACTCCACCCGCGACGACGATCCCAGAAGGAGGCCCCATGCGGCGCCGACGTTCTCCGGCGCGAGCGCCTTGGTGACCCGTCGCTCGAAGTACAACAGCATCAGGATCGTCGGCTCGACGTCGAGCGCGAGCGCCTCGAGCCTCGGCTTGCCGGTCTCCAGTGAGATCGTCTCGATGAGATCGTCCATCCGGGCGTAGATCTTGTACCGGACCTCGCGCAGCATGCGGGCGCGGCCCTCGGGCGGGATCGCCCCCCACTCGGGCGCGACCTTGCGCGCGTGGGCGACGAGCTCGACCACCTCGGCGGGAGCCGTGGCGTCTATCTGCGCGAGGGTCTCGCCGGTGCGGGGATTGAACGAGGTCAGCTTCCGGGGCTTGCCCTTTCGCTGCCGGGACCGGGGCGCGCTCTTGGGCTGGGCCATCGGTTGCTCCTGTCTCTAGCCGCCGCTGAACGGAGGCATCAATGTTACTTCCGCACCCTCGCTAAGACCATGGTCGAGACCGGCACGGCGCCCATCGACCAGCACCGCGAAGACCCACCGGCGGGGCGCGCCGAGCAAGGTGACGAGCTCGGCGACGGTTGCGCCGTCGTCCAGAGCGATCTCAGCGCGATTCCCTTCGGTCCCCTGCGGGAGGTGGTCGCGCAGGGCACCGAAGCACACGACCTCCACGATCACTGGCTACTTCTCGATCGGTACTCCCACCAGGCTGCCGTACTCGGTCCACGAGCCGTCGTAGTTGCGCACGTTCTCGAAACCGAGAAGCTCCTTGAGGACGAACCACGAGTGCGACGAGCGCTCGCCGATCCGGCAGTAGGCGACCACGTCCTTGTCCTTCGTGATCCCCTGCTCCTCGTAGAGCTTCGTGAGATCGGCGGCGGGCTTGAAGGTGCCGTCCTCGTTCACCGTCTTGGACCAGGTGATGTTCGCCGCGCCGGGAATGTGGCCCGGCACCTGCGCCTGCTCCTGGGGCAGGTGCGGAGGCGCGAGCAGCTCCCCTCGGAACTCCTCGGGTGAACGCACATCGACCCAGGCCCGGCCACTCTCCTGCGCGCGGCGGATGACGTCGTCGCGGAAGATGCGGAGATGGTCCTGCGCGGCACCGATCTGGAAGCTCGCAGCGGGGCGGCCGGGGACCTCCTGGTTGAGCAACCGGCTCTCGAGCTCCCACTTCTTCCGGCCGCCGTTGACGAGCTTGACGTTCTGGACGCCGCGGTACTTGAACAGCCAGTACGCGTACGCCGCGAACCAGTTGTTGTTGCCCGAGTACAGGACGATCGTGTGGTCGGAGGACACTCCCTTGCTCCCAAGCAGCTCCGCAAGCTGCTCGGACGACACGAACTCGCGCCGCAGCGGGTCGTGCAGGTCGTTGGCCCAGTCGATCCCGATGGCTCCGGGGATGTGGCCTTTCTCGTACGCGGTGATGTCCTCGTCGACCTCGAGGACCGCCACCGCAGGGTCGTCCAGGTGCTGCTCGAGCCAGTCGGTCTCGACCAGGGCATCGGGGTTCGTGTAATCACTCATCTCTTCCTCCTTCGTGTTTGCGGTTGTCCAAGAGCTGACGTATGCGGGCGAGCTGGTTGGTCGCGTCGGCAAGGAACCGGTCGAGGATGCGGAGCTCCACGTCGAGGTCGTCGGGTCCCTCCGCGAGACGGTCGAAGGGCGGTACGTCCACACCGGCTTCGGCGAGCGCGGCGCCCTCGCCCTCCCACGTGAAGTACACCTTGGCCGGCCGCCCCTTGGTGCGGCGCTGGGTCTCGGTTGCGAGGAACCCCGCCTCCACCATCAGGTCGAGATGAGCGCGGGCGACGTTGGGGTGGATCTGGAAGGTGTCGGCTATCTCCTTGACGGTCTTGGGCCCGCTACGGAGGAGGTTGGCGAGGATCGCGGCCCGGGTTGGCAGCGAGAGGACCTTCGCGGTCCGGGTCGCGGAATCGTCGCCGAGCTCCATGCGCCTGTGATACCAGCAATTCCACTGTTTAGCAACTGTCTAATAGTGTTAAGTCTCCTCAGGCGGCTCCGTCGACCACCTTGCGGCCGTCGAGCGGCTCGGTGAGGTCGACCTCGACCACCTTGCGGATGGCGATCTCTATACATGCGACGTCCGGCTGTGTCGGATCGTGGCCCTGGAAGAGGGTTACGGTCACGGCGTTCTCGGCGTAGTCCACCTCGACGCGGTCGAGCACGTTGCACGGCTCGACCCCGCTCCAGAAGAACACCCTGAGGACCCGCCCACCTCGCACCGGAACCGCTCTATCCCAGCCCGAGGCGACGACGCCGGCCATCCCCGGGCGAGGCTCGACCTGCTGGGCTTTTCCGCGGCCGTCGCCGGAGCCGGGAGTGCCGGAAACGACGGTGTCGTCGTCTCCCCGCCCGGCGGGCGTGCCTCCGGGGCATGGGGAGGCCGCCGGCGGCGACGCATCGGTCGCCGGGTCGTAACCGGGTACACCGCACCCGGAGGGCGATGGGGACGCCGCCGCGCTTCCGGCGTCCCCGCCTTCGGGTGCCGGCCGGCCGCAGCCGGACGCGAGCACGGTGGCGGCGAGCACGGCCCCGAGTACCACGCGGCGAGCGATCGTCGCGGTCGTATCGGTTCGTGTCATGGCGATTGGACGACGCCGCCCCTCGCGGATGTTCCCTCGAAGCTCGCCGCTATGCGGACGACGTCTGGCCGCTCTCCTCCAGGGCCTCGACGAGGGTGTTCCATCCCAGCAGCGCGCACTTGATCCGAACCGGGTACTTGACGACGCCCTTCAGGGAGATCAGATCCCCCAGCGTGTCGGCGTCGCCGTCGTCCTCGCCGGCCATCATGCGCTTGATCGCGTCCACGAGCGCCTGCGCCCCCTTGACGTCGAGACCCTGCACCCTCTCGGTCATCATCGACGCGCTCGCCTGGGAGATGGAGCATCCCTTGCCCTCGAACGCGATCCCGGTCACGTCGTCACCCTCGAACTTCACGAACAGCTCGATCTCGTCTCCACACAACGGGTTGTTGCGTTCGAGAGCAACGTCGTGCGGATCGAGGCGCCCTTTGTTGCGCGGCGTCCGGTAGTGGTCGAGGATCACTTCCTTGTACAGCTCGTCGAGGCTCACGTGAACCAGCTCTTGGCCTTGTCGAGGGCCTTGACGAGAGCATCCACGTCGTCGTTGGTGTTGTACACGTAGAAGGACGCCCTGGCGGTCGCCGGGACGCCTAGCTTGCGCATCAGCGGCTGCGCGCAGTGGTGGCCCGCCCGGATGCACACGCCTTCCTGATCGAGGATCGTCGCCATGTCGTGGGGATGCACGTCCTCGAGGTTGAACGACACGACACCCCCGCGCTCGGCGGGATCGGGTGGCCCGTAGATGGTCGCGCCGAGCGCGCCCAGACGCTCCATGGCGTAGCCGGTGATCTCGATCTCATGTCGCCGAACGGCATCCATGCCGAGCTGCTCGAGGTACTCGACGGCCGCTCCCATGCCGACAGCCTGCGCGATGTTGGGTGTCCCCGCCTCGAACTTCTGCGGGACCTCTGCCCATGTCGCGCGGTCGGCCCACACCTCCCTGATCATCTCGCCGCCGGCGAGGAACGGAGGCATCTCGTGGAGCAGGTCCTCGCGTCCGTAGAGGACCCCCGCACCGGTAGGTCCGCACATCTTATGGGACGAATAAGCGAGGAAATCGGCGTCGAGGTCTGCAACGTCGAAGTGGAAATGGGGCGCCGCCTGGGCCGCATCGACGAGGATCCGCGCCCCGACGGCGTGGGCAGCATCGGCCACTTGCCGCACCGGGTTGATCGTACCGAGCACGTTCGACATCAACGTCACGGCGACCAGCTTCGTCTTGTCGGTGAGATACCGCTCCAGCTGGTCCAGCTCGAGGAGCCCCCCCTCGTCGACCGGCAGGTGGCGCAGGATGGCACCGGTCTCGGCGGCGAGCAGCTGCCACGGGATGAGGTTGGAGTGGTGCTCCATCTCGGTGACGAGGATCTCGTCGCCCTCGTGCACGTTCGCGCGGCCCCACGAATAGCGGACGAGGTTGATCGCCTCCGTGGTGCCCCGGGTGAACACGATCGAGCGGTCGCTGCGGGCGCCGATGAAGCGAGCGCACGCCGAGCGCGCACCCTCGTACGCGGTCGTCGCCAGCTCACCGAGCTCGTAGATGCCGCGGTGGACGTTGGCGTTCTCCGATTCGTAGAAGCGCACCATGCGGTCGATCACCTGCCGGGGCTTCTGGGAGGTCGCGGCGGAGTCCAGGTAGACGAGCCGCTTGCCGTGGGTGAGGACGTCGAGGATCGGGAAGTCCTTGCGGACGACCTCGACGTCGAGGGCTCCCGTCATGACCGAAACCCTAGCCTTCCTGGCCCTCGACCGTGGCGATGTCCTCGTCCGGGAGGCCGGCCTCCCGCGCGAGGGTCACGTAGCCCTCGGCCCCGAGCCGCTCGGCGAGCTCGAACCCGCCCGATTGCACCACCTGTCCGTTGATCAGGACGTGGACGCGCGACGGGCGGATGTAGTTCAACAGGCGCTGGTAGTGCGTGATGAGGAGGATGCCGACCTCGGGCCCCGCCAGCTTGTTCACACCCGCGGAGACATGCTTCAGGGCGTCGATGTCGAGCCCGGAGTCGGTCTCGTCGAGGATCGCGAGCTGAGGCTGCAGCACGGCCATCTGCAGGATCTCGTTGCGCTTCTTCTCGCCGCCGGAGAACCCCTGATTGACGTAGCGGTCGACCAGCTCGGGCGGGATCTCGAGGAGCTCGATCTTCTCCTGCAGGTACATGCGGAACGCCATCGCGGACTTGGGCGCGTCCGGATGCATAGCGTTGTACGCCGTCCTCATGAAGTTGACGACCGACACACCGGGCACCTCGGTCGGATACTGGAAGGCGAGGAAGATGCCCTTCTGGGCGCGCTCGTCGGGACCGAGGTCGAGGATGTCCTCGCCGTTGTAGAGCACCTTGCCGGACGTCACCTCGTAGCCGGGGCGCCCGGTGAGGACGTAGGCCAGCGTCGACTTCCCCGAGCCGTTCGGCCCCATGATGGCGTGGATCTCGCCCTTGTCGAGCGAGAGGTTGAGACCGCGGAGGATCTCCTTGCCCTCGACCTCGACGTGCAGGTCTTCGATGTAGAGCAGGTTGTCGGACATCAGATCACTCCTTGGGTTGGTTCAGGGGAGGTCCCACCAGCACGACCTCGTTCTCTATCCTGACCTGGAAGGCGGGCACCGGCTTGGTGGCCGGCAGTATCCGTACGGCACCCGTAGCGACGTTGAAGCGGGACCCGTGAAGCGGACACTCGACCTCGAGCTCGTCGGGCTCGAACTCCCCCTCGGTCAGGAACGTCTCCTCGTGGCTGCAGTAGTCGCCGAGCGCGTACACGGTCTCCCCCACCCGGTACAGCCCGACCGGCTGACCGTGGGCGACCACCTGGAGCATGCCGCCGTCGGGGACCTCGTCCAAGCGGGCGACCGTCTCGAACGCGGGCATCACGCATCTGCCTCGACCCGCTGGAGACCGGCGACCTTGTCGGCGATCGCCCGGGAGAGGTCGTCGCGCACCTTCTCGACGCGGATACGGTCCAGGACCTCGCCGAAGAAACCGAAGACGACCAGCTTCTGAGCGGTTACGCGGTCGATGCCCCGGCTCATCAGATAGAAGAGGTGCTCCTCTTCGACCGGCGAGACCGTCGCGCCGTGCGTGCAGCGGACCTCGTTGGCTTCGATCTCGAGCTGGGGGATCGAACGAGCGATCGCGTCCTCGGACAGCACGAGGTTCCGGTTCGCCTGGTAGGCATCGGTGCCCTGCGCGCCGGCGAGGACCTTGATCAGGCCGGAGTACTCGGAACGTGAATGCTCCTTCAGCGCGCCCTTGTAGAGCAGGTCGGACGTGGCGTGAGGAGCGTTGTGGGACTGCAACGTCCGTTGCGCGAAATGCTGGTCGGAGTCGGCGAAATAGAGCCCGAGCATCTCCGAGAAAGAACCCTCTCCGCGCAGAACCGACTCGACCTGGGTACGGGCGAAGGCGGAACCGAGGTTGACGGCGAGGCTGCGCACGGTCGCGTCGCGATGCCCGGTGAAACGCTGCGTCTGGAAGTGATGCACGCCCCGGCCCCACTGCTGGAGGGAGATGTAGTTGACCCTCGCTCCCCGACGCGCCTCGACCTCCACCACGCTCGCACACAGGGACGGCTCCGCGGCGTCCTCGGAGCGGAAGGTATCGACGAACGTGCAGCTCGCCAGCTCGTCCACGACGATCGACGTGTGGGGGAAAACCGAACCGCCGGCATCCACAACCCGGAGGGCTTCGAGCGGGATCTCGACCTCGACCGCCCGAGGGACGTAGAGGAGCACGCCCTCGGAATGGAAGGCCCCGTGAAGAGCCGTGAACCTGTGCTCGTCGACCGGGACGTCGGTGAAGAAGTGCTCCTGCAGGAGATCCGGGTGCGAGCGCACGGCCGCCGCGAAGTCCACGAGGACCACGCCCTTGTCGGCGAGGTCGCCCGGGAGGGCGAGCGCCACGGGGCGCGGCTCCGGCGCGCCGAAGCGGTCGAAGTCGAACCCGCGCACGTCGACGTAACGCCACTCCTCACCCTTGGGATCGGGGTCGTCGAGCTTCTCGAAGGCGTCGAAGGCAGCCAGGCGCCGATCGAGGAGCCAGCCGGGCTCGGCGAGCGAGCGCGACAGGGCCTCTACGGCGGCGCGGTTGAGAGGTTGGCCCATGGGAAGGTCTCCGAAGCTCCTGGACGGTGGTCACGAGCCTAACAGTTAGGCAACCCTAACCCGGCCCCTCGAGGGCGCATCTACCCTGCTCGCATGACCGGATCTGACACCCGGCTCGACACGCGCCGCACGCGCCTCGGCATCGCCGCGATCGCCGGAGCGGCGGCGCTGTGGGCGCTGGCCGCCGTGGTCGCCAGCAGCCTGTTCGCCCGCGGCATCGAGCCGGTGGAGCTCGCCGAGGCGCGCTCGTTCGTCGCCCTGGCCGCCCTCGCCCTGATCCCGGCCGCCCGACGCCGGCCCTCGGGTACGCCGGCGCGGGCCCGGGTCGTCGCCCTGGGGGTAGCCATCACGCTCGTGAATGCGAGCTATTACGTCGCGATCGACCGTCTGCCGGTGGCCGTCGCACTGGTGCTTCAGTACACCGCCCCCGTGGGAGTCGTCGTGTGGAGCGCACTGATCGGGCGGCGCGCCGTCGGGATGCGGGTCGTCACCGCTCTTGCGGCTTCGCTCGCCGGGGTGGCTCTCGTGTCGGAGGTCGCATCGGCCGGGGCGAGCCAGATCGACCCCGTCGGCATCGCGGCGGGGCTCGGGAGCGCGGTGGCGTTCGGCACCTACACCGTCCTAAGCGAAGGCACGGCCGCGGCGTACGGTCCGACCGGCGCGCTCGCGCGAGGGTTCGTCGTCGCGTCGCTGCTGTGGGTCGCCTACCAGGCGCCCCACGGCTGGCCGGCCGAGCTGCTCGACCCCTCCAACCTGGTGCCGATCGGGTACGTGGGGATCGCCGGCACGCTCGCGCCGTTCCTATTGTTCATCTGGGGGGTGCAGCGGGTTGCCCCCGCTCGCGCCGCGATTGCCGCGACCCTGGAGCCGGTCCTGGCCGGGGTGGCGGGATGGGTGTGGCTCGGACAGAACCTCACCGGGCTGCAGCTCGCCGGCGGTGCGCTAGTGGTCGGCGCCGTGCTGTCCCTCCAGGTGCGGCCGAACCCGACGCCGCGGTCGAGTCCGCCGACCGGGTAAAACCGAGCGTGTATGTGGGTGCAGCACCCACTCGAGCCGGGGGTTAGCCGACCGAGCCCTCCATCTGCAGCTCGACCAGGCGCTGGAGCTCGACCGCGTACTCCATCGGCAGCTCTTTGACGATCGGCTCGATGAAGCCGCGCACGATCATCTGCATCGCCTCGGTCTCGGTCAGACCGCGCGACATCAGATAGAAGAGCTGCTCGTCGGACACCTTCGAGACGGTGGCTTCGTGGGATACCGCCGCGCTCTCCTCCTCGATCTCCATGTACGGGTACGTGTCGCTGCGCGACTTCTCGTCGAGGATCAGCGCGTCACAGATCACGTGGCTCTTCGAGTGCTCCGCGCCCTCCTCGATCCGGATGAGACCGCGGTAGCCGGCGCGCCCACCGTCCTTGGAGATCGACTTCGAGGTGATCGCCGACGACGTGTGCGCAGCGGCGTGGACAGCCTTGCCGCCCGCGTCTTGATGCTGACCCTCGCCCGCGTACGCGATCGACATGACCTCACCGCGAGCGTGCTCACCGAGGAGATAGATCGACGGGTACTTCATCGTGACCTTGGAGTTGTGAACGATGAAGCCCTCCGAAACGAAGTTCCCCGTTCCCTCCACCTCGATATCCCATGTAGGGGCGGTGCCGAGATGGTCCCCCACCTCGACGTTACGGAGCTGAACCGTCTCGGAGAGCTGGATGGTCGAGCGGCCGACCCGTCGGAAGTGCTCCAAGGTCGCCGGAGCCTGTGCGAGTGCGGCCGTCCGGAGGTCTCCCGAGACGAGGTTCACCAGCCGTGAGTCACATGCGAACTCGAGCCGGTGACTGCCGCGCGCGGTCGCGTCGCGGCCGGCGATCTGCACCACTCTCGCGTCCTCGAACTCGGTATGGATCCGGCACACGATGCCGAGCGAGGTCAGGACATCGGCGACCTCACCCAGCAGCGTCCGGTTGACGGACTTGATCGAGAAACCTCTGCGCCCGGAGGGAGCACAGCCGTCGGAGTCGAGGTAGCCGGCCACGAAGCTCGACCGCTGGCTCTCCGGCAAGCCCAGGACCCAGTCCGGGATCCGCTTGGCGCGAGCTCCCGTCATGAACCCGTTGCCTTCGAAGAAGTCCGCCAGCTCGACGCTGTTGTAGGTCAGGGTGACACCATCGCGGCGCTCCGTCGGCGTTACACCGGGCAGCACCTCATCCATCACCCGGACGAGGCGCTCACGAGCGCGGTCTGAGCCGGGCACCGAGAAGACGACCTTGGCCCAGCGCGTACCGCCGTTCGCGGCGGGAGCACGCTCGATCGAGCCGTCGCCTACGAACATCCCGAACAGCCACATGAGGTCGTCGGAGGTCTCTTCGTACTCGGACAGGCGCTGACGACGCATCCGCAGCGACGGGAACTCCGGCGAGTACTGGTTGGACCCGGTGAATGACGTACTCGGCTCGGGCATCTTGAGCTTGTGCGGGGCGCCGTGGTCGATGCTGGTGATCGGAACGATCGCCTGGCTCAGCTCATCGGCGCGCACGTAACCGAGCGAGTAACGACCCGACTTCTTGGCGGACTCCGCGTCGTACCTGTAGGAGTAGAACGGATGGTTGTCCGTCACGGTGAGGCTGCGGGCGCCGAGGCGCACCTCACGCACCTCCTGATGTCCCGAGAAGCGCTTGCCCTTGACCATCCGCCAGCACAGCTCGCCGCTCTCCTCGTCGAACGAGAGCACCTCCTCGCCCGGCATCACCAGCTCGATGGGCTTCTGCCCACCGCGGGTTGTGACGCGTGAGCCTTCGGCAAGGCAGCCAAGATTTCCGTCCACCCATTCCATGATGGCGCGCTCGTGGGCCGCAGCGCGCTTGGTGACGAGGTTGTAGACGTTGTTCGACCAGTTCTGGATCGTCGTGTAACGGCAACGGCCGCCCTTCTTGATGATGATCTCGACCACCGCGGAGTGGAGCGAGTCGCTCGTGTAGATGGGGGCCGAGCACCCCTCGACGTAGTGCACCCACGAGTCCTCGTCGACGATGATCAGGGTGCGCTCGAACTGACCCATGTTCTCCTGGTTGATGCGGAAGTAGGCCTGCAGCGGGATCTCGACCTCGGTGCCGGGGGGCACGTAGATGAACGATCCGCCCGACCACGCCGCCGAGTTCAGCGCCGCGAACTTGTTGTCGGCGGGCGGGATGATCGTCCCGAAGTACTGCTTCACGAGGTCGGGGTACTCGCGCAGCGCCGTGTCCATGTCCGTGAACAGGATGCCGCGCTCTTCGAGCTCGACCTTCGTCTTGTGGTACACGGACTCGCTCTCGTACTGCACCGTCACCCCGCCGAGGTGGTTCTTCTCGGCCTCGGGGATGCCGAGCTTGTCCCACGTCGCCTTGATGTCGTCGGGCATGTCGTCCCACGACTTCACCTGGTTCATGGGCTTGATGTAGTAGTAGATGTCATCGAAGTCGATGCCCGAGAGGTCGGCGCCCCAGCTCGGCATCGGCTTGCGGTAGAACACGTCGAGCGCCTTGTGGCGGAACTTGCGCATCCAGTCCGGCTCGCCCTTGCGGTCGCTCATCATGTCGATGACCTCGTGGGACAGGCCCTTCTGGGGGACCTCGGCGTACTCGATGTCGTCGTGCCAGCCGTACTTGTACGAGCCCTTGAGGGCGCGGACCTGCTCGTTCTCCTGAACCTTGAGGTCTTCGGCTTCTGTGGCCACGTGAGTCCTTCCCGAAGGCGGGTCTGTGCGTCCCAGTTAGGTTAGCCTAACCCACCCTCCGAGGGGCGCGTTTCGGCTGCTCACAAGGCACAACGCCCCGGCGCAGCGGCCTGTTCCCCGAGCCCCGGTCGGTCCTTTTCAGCGCGCCACCGGGCGGAGCCATAACGAAGCCTGGACCGGCTGGACGGTGTCGTGTACGACCTCCAGCAACTCGGCCTCGAGCGTCTCGAGATCGACCTCGTCGCGCAGGCGGGCGCTGAACTCGGCGATCGTCCTCTCGGCGTCGTACTTGGAGCGGTAGAAACGCCGGTCGATGAATCCCTGGATCGCTCCCCGAAGTGGGCGGAACATCGCGGCGACCAGCAAGGTGGAGCCCGCGACCGTGATGGGAGAGTCCCCCACGACCGAGCTCGCCCCGGTCACCAAGCCGAGATAGGCGAGACCCAGGACCGCGCTGAGCGCTCCGTACACGAGCGTCCGGTTGATGAGGACGTCGATGTCGTAGAGGCGGTAACGCAGGATCGCGACGCCGGCCGCGATCGGGATCGCCGCCAGGGCCACCCCGAACAGGTCCTCCATGACCGCGGAAGGATCGACGTTCCCGGGCGCGGGAGAGCTGAAGACGAACAGGACCACAAAGTACGCACCCAAGAATCCCCCGGCGGCGACGAACCACTTGAGCTGCTGGCGTTCGACGCCTCGGGAGCGACGGAACCGACCGACCAGTCCCAGGACCGCCCCCAGCACGCTTATCGGGACGAGGACCAAGGCGACGTCCAGCGCCTCCAGGAGTGGGTCCATCCCTTCGAGGCCGTAGGGGTTCATGATCGGCGTCTCGTCGAGCATCCCGGGGGGGAGGGCCAACGATCCCGCCAGGCTGAGCCCGCCGACCAGACCCGTCCACGGGACCCAGCGCCACCGCCGTCCCGGCACCCGGCCGTCGGGGAAGAGCAGGACGACGAAGACCGCGATGGCGACGATGAACACCGCCCACACCCATTCGGCGACCCATGCCGCCGTGATCTGCCCCGGCAGAGCGCCTCCCGAGCCGAAGAGACCGTAGTGCGCGTACTCGTTCGCCAGCACGTTCAGAGCGTCAACCAGTCCGATCGCGAGGAAGATCCAACCGATCGCGTTCGAGGGGACCCGTCGCACCAGGATCGCACCGACCACCGAGAAGGCGAGCATCCCGATCCCCACGAGGACCATCCCGGGCCTCGTCCCCCAGGAAAGCTCCACACCGGCGCGGCCGTTGAGCCACGAGAGATACATCTGTACGGCGAACATCAGGAAGGACACGGCGACGACGGCCGCCCCGATCGTCCGATTCCTCTTCACGTCCGGGCCGCCCGGGGGTCGGCCGGGACCATCTCGAAGTCCGACCCCAGGTCCTCACTCTGCTCGCCGGTGTGGAAGCCCGGACCCTGGCTGATCACCCGGAAGGACTCGGCGAACGCCACCCCGTGCGCCTCGCCCGTCTCGGCCGCAGAGGTCCGCACCCAGCCGGAGACCTCGTCGGCGTCCTTGCCGACCTGGCTCTCGTGGCAGAGCAGCGCCTCGATCTTGCGGTCGATGGTGGCACCGACATCCACCGCGACCGGGCGGAGGCCCGGACCCATGACCCACACCTCACGCAGGCCGCGCCACGGCTCGAGACCCTCGTCGAGCAGCTCGGGGAAATGGCCGGGCGTGGTACCCGCCGTCATCGAGACGTCGAGACACGCCTGGCCCACCGCCCGGTGATCGGGATGGTTGATGAACCGGTCGTCGATCGTGGACGAGGGATCCAGCACCATGAACCGGTGCGGTCGGTAGGTGCGGAAGAGCCGCGCTACCTCGCGGCGCAGGTCGAGCGTGTACTCGAGGTAGCCATCGCGATAGCCGAGCCACACGACCTCGGCGATCCCGACGATCTCGGCGGCGCGCCGGGTCTCTTCCAGCCGGACCGCGCCCAGGGCGTCCCCCATCAGGGCCCGGTCTTGAGTGCCGGTCGAGCCGTCGGTCGCGATCGCCAACGTCACCTCGGCGCCCCGGTCCGCCCAGACCGCGAGCGTTCCTCCGGCGCCGAACTCCATGTCGTCCGGATGGGCGGTCACCACCAGCACCCGGAACGGCGGACCGGTCATGCGGTGTGAAGGATCAGCACGTCGGTGGGCGCATGGTGTGAGATGCGATGCGGGACGTTGCCGAGCATGAAGCGCTTCGTGCCCGTCATGCCTACGCTGCCGACGACGACCAGGTCGAAGCTCTCGGACTCCGCCAGCGAAAGCAGTGCCTCCGCGGCGCGCCCTTCTAGAGCACGGACGTCTACCGCCACGCCGTGCTTCTCCGCGATAGTCGCGGCACGATCGAGGACGTCCTCGGCATGGGCCGCGTCGCTGATCCGCCAGCGGAACTCGTCCGGCACCTCCGCGACCGTGCGTTTCGTGGTCCACTGCGAGAGCGGATCGCCCGGATCGGCGCGTAGCTGCTGCTCCTCCTGCTCGCTCAGAGGCTCGTACACCGTAACGATCGTGGGTGCGGTCGCGAGGGCACGGGCGAGATCGCAGGCGGTCGCGACCGCACGCATCGCGGTGGGCGAGCCGTCGGTTCCCACCATGATCTTGGTGTAGTCCCCGACCTCCTGGGGTGGCGGGTCTGTCTTCACGATCAAGAGGTCGAGGTTCGCGTGATGCGAAACCTTGTTGGGCACGCTCCCGAGGAGGAAGCGCTTGCCCCCGGACATCCCCACGCTGCCGACCACGATGAGGTCCGCGTCGAGGTGCTGCGCCTCCGCGATCAAGACCTCCGCGGGGTTCCCCGGGATCGCGACCGCACGCGCGCCGTACCGGCCGGCGAGCGTATCGAGCTGCCCGGACGGGTCGGGTCCCGCGTGGACGAGAACCAGCTCCGCTCCGAGCGATCCGGCGAGCTTCGCGGCGCGGTCGGTTGCGATGCCTGCGGTCGCCGAGAAGTCCGTGCCCGCAACTATGCGCTCGTACATGCCGGCCTCCGTTCCGTCATCAGCCCTGCTGCTCGTGCGGTCTGATCGCCAGGGTGCAGCGCGCTACCGCGACGTGCTTGCCCTCCTGATCGTGCAGATCGATCCCCCACACGTGGAAGGTGCGGCCCTTGCGGATAGGAGACGCCGTTGCCGTGACGGTCCCCGACCGCACCGATCGAAGGTGACTGATGCTGAGCTCGACGCCCACCGCATACTCTCGTGCCGGGTCGCAGCTCATGAACGCTCCCACGGATGCCCCGCTCTCCGCGAGAGCTGCACTCGCGCCGCCGTGCAGCGAGCCCATCGGCTGGTGGACGTGCGGACCCACGTCCATCTCCAGCACCACCCGGTCGGGCGTCAGGGAGCGCGTGCGTATCCCGAGTGTCTCGAACAGCGTTCCTTCGAACGGGGGGATGACCGCGGCGTCGTCCATGGCCGCGGATGCTACAGGCGACCCGCCCCCGGGGAGCGAGGAGGCGGGCTGCCGCTCACGCCGACCGCACTTCGGAGGCCCGGCTCCGGCGTTCCAGCTCCGCGTTGAGCTCGCCTCCGATCAGGATCGCGAGCGCGCTGAGATACAGCCACAGGATCAGCACGATGATGCCGGCGAACGGACCATAGGTCTCGCCGTAGGAGGAGAACCGCTCGACGTAGAACCCGAACCCGAGCGAGACGAGCGCCCACAGGATCGCTCCGACGACCCCGCCGGGGCTGACCCACTTCCAGCCCGGCGAGGTTCGGTTCGGCCCGAGGTGATAGAAGAGCGCGAACAGCACGGTCAAGGCGCAGAAGGTCAGACCCCAGCCGATGACGGTGAAGATGGCCGTGTCCCCGAAGGTAAAGAAGGGCGACGGCACGCCTCCCAACGCCCCGGTCGCAACGATCAACAGCAGCGCGACCGCCCGCTTCTTGAGGAACCTGCGCTCCTCGGGGATGTCGTAGGCGACGTCGAGGCCCGCTTGCAGGGCGACCATCCCCGAGGATGCGCTCCACAGGGCAACCGCGATACCGGTAAGGGCCGCCACGACGGCGGTGCGCTGAGAGGGGTCGTCGGCCGCGCGGATCGCGTCGGCGACGATGTCGCCGGCACCGGTGGGAAGGGTCGCCCGCGCCGACGCGGCAAGGTCCGCGACGACACCGCGGGTGACGTCGACCAGGCCGAGGAGACCGACGAACGCGATGACCGCCGGGAAGATCGCCAGGAACATGTAATAGGCCATCCCGGCGGCGACGAGAGGGATCCGGTCGTCCTTGATCTCGCGCATCGTCCGAGCGAGCGTCGCTTTGAGGTCCGGAGGATCGAGATCCAGCGGGGAGCTCGTCGCGGTCCCACCAGCGTTTGGGGCACGGTGCGCGCCTCGCCGGATGCCTGAGGTCGACACCCGGTCGGAGCCGGCCTCAGGCGAGGCGTTCCCGGCGCGCCCCGGCGCTCGTTCCCCCGCAGCGCCCGAGCGCAGCGCCCGCAGGACGATCCGCAGCGTGACCAGGCGGGCGAGGAGCCGGATCACAGCTGCTGCTCACCTGCACGCACGTCGGCCGCGGAACACCTCCACCGCATCCTGCAGCTCCGGCGCCAAGGCGTCGCGTCGGCCGCCCATCTCTCCCCGGGCCAGCGCATCGAGCAGACCTCCGGTAGAGCCGGCATCCCTCAGCGAAACACACCCACCCGGGGCTTCGGGAGCGGCGGCGGAGGTGATGGGGTCCGGAAGGGGCGGCACGATCGAGGTGGGGGAAGGAGACGGAACGGGCGTCGAGTCCGGCGGAACCTCCCCGCGATCGGCTCCCGAAAGGATCAGGAGCGCCGAACCGACCGCCCGCTCCCATCCATCCGAGGGCCGGTTCACGAGGCGGCCCCTGACGACCATGGCGGTGGACCCGCCCCCGTCGAGGTTTAGCGCCCAGTCGGCGCCGAGGTACCGGAACAGCGCCGCGAACCCGTCGAGGGTCATGCCCACGGAGTACCCGGGGCTCCGACCGTCGACGGTGACCAACAGGATCGTGCCTGCGGGCGTCACCCCGATGCCCGTCCGGGGGTTGCGGCCACAGAAGGAGCTGCTGTAGCAGCCGCCGATCGAGACCTGCCCGTCCTCGAGCACCGTCGGGTTCCCTCCGATCGTGTCGAGAACCCCGGGCCACTCCGTCGACCACCCGAGCACCAGCGTCTCGCCCTCGGACAGAGACTCCTGGAAGATCGCCGCCTGCTCGGTGCCGACCGGTGTCGACAGCACCACCCCGCCCCGGCGCGCCATGCGGGTGCCGCCGCAGCGGACACGGTCGACCACGTAGCGCCCCTCGACCGCCATCTCGTAGGCGCCCCACGTCCGGCCTCCAACGGAGCCAAGGCGCGCCGAGCACATCCCCGCCGGGGGCCGGAAGGCCGAGCCGCCGGATGGCGTGTAGCCGCCCACGTCACCGGGGGCCGGGGGCCACGAGTTCCAGTCGCGCACCCGGAGGCTCTCGCCGCTATCGGTTTGCTGGACGTACACCGAGAACTTCGGGTGCCCGATGAACACGTTCCGCTCGTTGTGGGAGATCGCGAAATTGCGTCCCCAGATCAACGGCGAGGTGACGAGCTCACCATCCTCGGCGAAGATGTTGACGGGCCGTCCTGCCCCGGTCTGGGACGGGCGGAGAGTGAAATCGCCGTTGATCGCGGCTATCGCGCCGTGACGCGCGGCCATGGAGCTGGGACGCTCGTGTCCGGGGATCTCCCCGGTGGCCAGCGCGACGTCCAGGGTCAGCTTCGACGACGGGTCGAGCCGCAGGACCCGGATGCGGTTGGGCCCCCGGCGGTCGGTTATGCGCTCGAGGGTCATCCCCGGCGCGACTTTGGTTACCTTGCGGAGATAGCGCGACCCGGCCGCGGCCGGCCGCGCACCCGGGGGCGCGAGGAGCGGGAGCGCGACGAACAGCGCAAGCACAACCAGGAGCCCCCCGCGGGCTCGGATCGGTCCCCTCACAGGCGCCGCAACGTAACACGAGGTTGATCCCGGAATGCGGCCCCGCGGATCGTGCCGGTGGTAGCGTCGGCGGCGCCCGAGCGGCCACCGACGCACCGGCGTCCCGCGTCCTCACGATGAGAGAGCACTACGCCATAGGGAGGCGCGAGCGTGACCAGCACCGGCAAGCGAGCAACAGCGATCGGCGGAGGGATCGCGGTCCTCGCCGCCGGCGCATTCTTCGTCTTGAGCAACAGATCCCCCCTCGAAGCGGTCACGGACGCTTTCTCGGCCCCGAAGTGCCCCCTCACGGGACTCGAACCACGAGATGAATCACTTATCGACCGCCCGGCGGTCGCGATAAAGGTCGAGAACAACCCGGCCGCCTATCCCCTATCGGGCCTGGACAAGGCCGAGATCGTGTACGAGGAAGAGGTCGAGGGTGGCCTCACCCGGTTCATGGCGCTGTATCACTGCACCGATACCGGCAAAGCCGGACCGGTACGGAGCGCCCGAGCGGTCGACCCTGCGATCATGAGCCCCTACACCCGGATCCTGGGAGCCGCCGGAGGCAACGCCGCGGTCCGCGACATCCTCGAGTCGGCCGGCGTCATCCTCATCGACGAACCCGGCGCAGGCGAGGCGATGACGCGCGTCGATCGCGAGGGCTATACCTCGGAGCACACCCTGTATGCGAGCAGCAGCAGGCTGCGCAAGCTCGGCCGCAAGGAGTTCGACGATCCCCCCGCCGAGGTCTTCCGGTTCGGCGATCTCGAGGGTTCCTCGAGGAAGGCGCGCACGATCACGATCACGTTCAGCCCCAGCTCGATCGTGACCTACGAGTGGCGAGACGGAGCGTGGCAACGCTCGGACCAGGGGGCGCCGCTGGTGAGCGAAGACGGGACCCAGATCGAGGCGGACAACGTGTTGATCGAGGAGCACACGATCAACTACTCCGACATCGGCGACGTCGTGGGCGCGAGATCGACCGAGATCGCCGACGAGACCGGGTCCGGGCGCGCGGTCCTGTTCCGCGACGGCCGCGCGATCCCGGGCCGGTGGTCACGCGACTCGCTAGCCGACCCGGTCCACTTCGAGACCAAAGCGGGCGACGAGATGGTCCTCGCCCCCGGCAGCACCTGGGTAGAGCTCGTCCCCGACGACAAGGGTGAGGTGAAGGGGTCGTTCTCTTATGAGAGGTAGCAGCTGCGCCCTGGTCGCGAGCCTGCTGCTGGTGCTCGCCTCGTGTAGCGGGTCCGGGCCGGAGACGCCGACCGAGAGAGCGGCCTCCGCCGCGCCGTCCCCGAGTCCAGCCGCCCGGTGCCCCCTCAGTGGGACCGACGTCCCGGACGGCATCGACGTCACCCGTCCGGCGGTCGCGGTCAAGATCGAGAACAATCCCGTGGCGTATCCGCTCGCCGGCCTGGAGAAGGCCGAGGTGGTCTACGAAGAGCTGGTCGAGGGGGGGCAGACGCGCTTCCTGGCGCTGTATCACTGCACCGATGCGGCCAAGGCGGGGCCGATCCGCAGCACGCGCGCGGTCGATCCGACGATCCTCGCAGACACAACCAAGATCCTGGCGGGGGCGGGTGGGAACGCGATCGTCCGGAAGGTCCTGAAGAAGGCGGGCGTCGTGATCGTCGATGAGGAGGTCGCCAAGGACGCGATGGAACGCATATCGCGACCCGGGGTCTCCGCCGAGCACACCCTTTATGGGGACACCGCCGAGCTGCGCGAGGTCGGGGCCAAGAAATTCGATGACCCGCCGCCGGCGGGGGTCTTCGATTTCGGAGGGTTCCAGGGGAACGGACAGAAAGCCGAGAACATCACGATCACGTTCAGCCCCTACGTGACCGTGTCGTACCTGTGGGCCAACGGCAGGTGGAGGCGCTCGGATCGCGGGAACCCGTTGATGGCCGAGGGCGGCGGCCGCATCTCCGCCGATAACGTCATCATCGAGCAGCACGCGGTGAGCAACTCCACCAAGATCTACGACGTGGCCGGCAACCCCTCTACCGAGTTCTCCGACAAGAAGGATTCGGGACCTGCCGTCGTGTTCCGGGACGGGCATGCGATCCGGGGGCGTTGGGTACGCGCCAAGGACGGCGGCCACGTCACGTACGAGACGAGATCGGGCAGGGAGATCCGCCTGCACCCGGGAACGACCTGGGTGGAGCTCGTGCCCAACAACAAGGGAGAGCTGAAAGGCTCCTTCGCCTTCTCGGGCTGAGCAGCGATCACGGCGCGAGCTCGTCCTCGGAGTAGAACCGCGTGGCCACCTCCGCGGTTCCCTGAAGGACCCGCTCGATCTCTTCGGGTGGCAGGCGCGTGGTCCAGGACGTCGCCGCCGCGGCGCTGTCGCGCCTCACCGAGCCGTGACGACGCGCCCCGACCTCTTTCGGATTGCTCTGGTGGCTGTGTCGCGCGATACGAGCGCTAACGTCCTCGCTCCAGCGTAGGCCGAGGTCCTCGTACAACGATCGGAACCCCGTGACCGGCGACCTCGCCATGTCCTCATGACGGACGAACCTCCAGTCGGCCCTGGCTGCGCGGTATCCGTCGATCACGTGATGCAGCGCGTTCCACATCAGGATCGCCTCGTCGATGACCCCCGGGTCGCGTCGCGCGTATGCGACCACCTGGTCGCGGTACGGTGCCAGCGGTCCGTCCAAGAGACCCTCTTGAGCGATCCAGCTCCGGAACCTGAACCGCCAGTTGAGGCGCTT
>JBHENN010000074.1:0-3147 GCA_046262015.1 Actinomycetota bacterium
GTTGCCGATATGGATCGGTTGGTGGCGGACGTCTACGCGAGCGACGACCTCGCCGAAGGCGTGCGCGCGCTGTCCGAGAAGCGCGATCCGCGCTTCCGCGGTCACTAGAGAGGTTGGCGCCCCGCCGAAGACTCGTGGCACCCTGGCAGAGCGATGGGCACTGAGACCGAGTGGTTCGGCGAACCAAGGCGCGAGGCGGTCGTGGTCGTCGATCACGACACGGGATGGCCCGCCTTGTTCGAGCGCGCCAAAGGACTCCTACGCGGGGCTCTAGGTCCCACCGCCGTGCACATCGCACATGTCGGCTCAACGGCGGTGCCCGGCCTTTGCGCGAAGGCTGTCATCGATGTGCAAGTAAGCGTGCCCAACGTCACCGATGAGGATGCTTACCGCCCGTCGATAGAGGGGCTCGGTTATCCATTGCGCGCCCGCCAGCCTGATCACCGGTTTTTCCGGTCCCCCCCTCACGCGGTCCCCTTCGTCCACGTCCATGTCTGCACTGCCGGCAGCGACTGGGAGCGCCGTCACCTGCTCTTCGTGGACTACCTCAAAGCCCATCCCGACCGAGCTGAGGAGTACGGCCGGCTCAAGAAGGAGTTGGCAGGGCGGTTCGAGAACGACCGGGAGGCCTACACGGATGCGAAGGACGACTTCATAGCCGAGACGCTGAACCTGGCTCAGCCCTGGGCAGAGAGCGAGAGATGGACGCCGTCAACCGACGAGTAGCGCCCGGATCCCATAGAGGTCCTGGGCTCGTCTCGCTACGGATTCGTCCTCGGTTCGCACGAGGATCGCGGGGATACCTACCGCCTCGGCTCCCCGAACGTCCGCGGTCACGTTGTCACCGACCATCCACAGCTCGGGCGGATGTCCTGCCGCCTTACGGCCGAGCTCGAACGCGAGGGGATTCGGCTTCTCGTACCCGGTGATCGCCGAGCTGAGAACGTCGTCGACGAGATCGGCAAGCGCGAGGCCCTCGACCAAGTCGCGTAGCTCCGGTACATGGTTGGAGAGGATGATGTGTCGCCAGCCGTCGGCTCGCAGCGAGCCCAGTACCGGGATCGTGTCATCGAACAGCTGAAAACCGGCGACGTCGATGTACCGGTGGTGTGTCTCACGCGCGTACCGTCGTGCTTTGTCCTCGGGAAGGCCCAGCTCGAGACACGCACGGAACAGCAATGCCTCGACCACTTCCCACCATGCTTCCGGAGCCGATAGCTCTGGGTGCGGCAGGTCGGCTCTGTGCCAGGGGAACCCGTCTCGCAGCAGTGGCCGGACGTCATCCCGAGTGAATCCAGCCTGAGGCTCGTTCGCTTGAAGAACCTCGGCAAGGCAACCGCCCCATAGCCCATGCCGGTATGCGAGGGTCCCGTCAAAGTCCCAAAGGATCGCTTTCACACTAGAGAGGTTGGCGGCCCGCGAAGCCGGTATCGGGCGGATGCCAGTGGGCGACCTCGGGCTCACCCAGACGCCAGCACAGGTAGGCGTCTCGCCCGTCTACGAGGGTCGGTAGGTCGACGAGGCCGCTGGCGACGTCGCGTAGCTCCACCTCCCAATCCTGGAGCCGTTCGAGCAGCTCGTCGACACGCGCGAGGGTCTGCGCCCACCGGTCGCGTTTGTCCGACCACCCGTTGGTCGCCGCGGCGCGCGCCATCTCCACGCGGATCTGCATCGCGTGCTCGTACTTCTCGCGCAGCTCGACAAGGGTAGGCGCGAGGTGGGGCAACAACGTGTTCGCCTCCTCGACGCTGTAGTGCTTGGTCACGAAGTTGCTTGCAGCTTCTCGACGAACCGGTCGCCCACGGGCCCCCCGATCCGGCGCGCCTGTTCGAGCGCCCGCGCTCGATCGAACGCCACGCGCCGGTGCCGCCAGCTCAACTCCGCCCCGTTCATGTCGAGCAGGAGGTAGCACGCCGTGTCCCCATCCGCAGGCAAGCCGACCGAGCCCGTGTTGCAGACGACCGTCCCGTCGGCCAGTCGGCGCGTGAATGCGACGTGCACGTGGCCGAAGAGCACGAGGGCGGCGCGTCCCGCATACGGCGCGAACTCGGCGGCGGGGGCTTCGGGCACAGGGGCAACGAAGGGGGACTCGGGGGTGCCGTGCACGAGGAGCACCGAACCCGCCGGGCTGTGACCGAGAGGGAGGTTCAGCAGCCACGCGGCGTCGTCGGCGGAGATGTCGTGAGCCGCGGCGAAGGTCTCGAGCTCGGCGCGCATTAAAGGCTCATCCACCGTCTGGGGGTCGCCGGTGATCCACACGTCGGTGTTCCCCCGGACGGTCGCCCATCCCTCGGCGCGGACGAATGCGATGCATTCCTCGGCCCATGGCCCTGCCCAGGCGAGGTCGCCGCCGCACCAGATCTGATCGACCCCCTGATGCTTGATATCTCGCACGACGGACTCGAGCGCGGGGAGGTTCCCATGGATGTCCGATACGACCGCGATCCGCATGCGCTGCTCCCTCACCCGGCGACGGCGCGCATCCTAGGGAAAAGCGACCGCTGCGGGAACCTCTCTCGGTGCGCAGGCGTCCAACCTCGAACGGACGCCCACGAAGCACTCGGGGCTCGACGATGGAGGTAGTCATGAAGCGCATCTGGATGCTCGTGCTCGCTCTGGCCGTCGTCGCGAGCGGAGCCGCGGCGTGCTCCGGAGCGGATTCCGGAGACGGTGTGGGCGGGTCGGCGGACGCCGGCGGCTCGGAGAAAGCCTCCCTGGGCGTGCCCGCGACGCAGGAGTTCGACGAGGCCCAGACCGTAGCGCGCGACCACGGCGCGGCCTTAGGCGGCGCAGGCGGCGGAGCCTCGGGCGCGACCGGAGGCGGGGACGCGGGCTACGTCGGCGCTGCTTCGGCGCTGCCCAAGCTGGGGCCGTCGGTCATCAAGACCGGCGATGTCGAGATAGAGATCGACCGCGGCGACTTCCAGTCCTCGATGCAGCGGATCGTCGGCCTGGCCGACCGCTACGGAGGTTTCGTGCTGTCGAGCTCGACCGACGGTGACCGCGCGCGCTCCGGCACGGTCGTGCTGCGGGTCCCCGCGGAGGACTTCGAGCGAGCCCTGGCGGACCTCAAGGGTCTCGGTCGAGTGACGCACGAGACCGTTTCGGGCGAGGACGTCGGCGAAGAGTTCGTCGACCTTCAGGCTC
>JBHENN010000075.1:0-4763 GCA_046262015.1 Actinomycetota bacterium
AGCAACGACGACACGAAGAAGGAGGTCGATATGCTGCTCCGCACGCACAAAGCGGAGGTGGCCGACCTGCTCGAGCAGAACCGTCACCTGGTCGAAGCCCTGCGCGACGCGTTGCTCCGGGACGAGGAGCTGCTGGGCGACGAGATCCTGACCGTGCTTGAAGGGACGCAGAAGGTCGCCGCGGTGAACGCCTCACCGCGCGACTCATAGACCGGCGAAGAGGTCGTCCTCGGGGATCTCGGACTCGACCGCGGACCGGAGCAGCGTGTAGTCCTCCCACGGATAGACCTTCTGTTGCAGCTCGTCGGGGACCGCGAACCAGAAGCTGTCGGGGTCTATCTGGGTGGCATGAGCGAGCAGGGCCTTGCTGCGCGTCTCGATGTAGGGACCCACGTCGACCTGGGTCGTGATGGTCGGATCCTGGAAACCCATCTCCTCCCAATTCTCGAGCCAGCCCGCGTAGGGGCTCTCCATCCCCTCCGCGACCGCGGCATCGTTGAGCGCCGTCATCCTCTGCTTGCTGAATGTGGCGAAGTAATAGAGCTTGGACGGCTGCCACGGCGCGCCGGCGTCGGGGAACCTGTCGGGGTCACCGGCCGCATCGAACGCCTGGGTCCCCCATTCGTGCACGCGCAGGTGATCGGGATGCTCGTAACCGCGGGATTCGTCGTACGCGACCACCACTTCGGGCCGCTCGTTCCGGATGATCTCGACGAGGCGTGCCATGACCTCGTCGGGATCGGCCTTCCAGAACGAGTCTGGATGGTCGTTGGAGGGCGTACCCGGCATCCCCGAGTCCCGGTAACCCAGATGGTAGATGCGTGCGACCCCGAGCAGGTCGCAGGCGGTCTCGAGCTCGGCGCGCCGCAGCTCGGTCATGCGCTCCTTTATGCCGGGACGGTCCATGCGGGGATTGAGGATCTCGCCCTCTTCGCCGCCGGTAGCGCACACGAGCACGACGCGCACGCCCTCGTCGGCGTAGCGCGCCATCGTCCCCGCGCCCTTCGACGACTCGTCGTCGGGGTGGGCGTGGATGCACAAAAGGCATCTCTGCTTCGCGATCACGCCTGTACGCTAACCGCGTGCCCCGGCATCCCTCCACCACCGACCTGTTCGCGCGCGCTCGCATCGTCGCGAGCGCGGGGCAGATGCTTGCCGGAGCTCTCGCGATCGCCGGCGTGTTCCTCGACTGGGTGCGCATCACGGCGCGCCCGGAACTGGCTCCGGGGGCCGACTTCGGCGATGCCGCGGTCGAGGCTCCCCGTATCACCGAGCCGTTCAACGGACTCGACGTGGGAGCGGACGGGTGGTGGGTGCTTGCGGGAGGCGTCATCCTGATCCTGTCGTCGTTGCTGGTCCTGGCGCGCGCTCGGGGCGGGTGGTACGGGTTCATCGCGGCGATGGTCGTCGGCGCGGTCGCGTTCGCGGACTACCGCGGCATCGACGAGGTCTCGTCGTCCATAGGGCGCAGGATGGACATCGTCGGCGGCGCCGCGCCCGGGATCGGCCTGACCGCGATCTCCATAGCCGGGGTCGTGGGGGTCGTGGCGTCGGTGGCGGCTATCGCGGCCTCGCCGAGGACGGCGGCCGACGATCAGAGCCCGACCACCTCGTAACCCGCGGCCGCAAGGCTGGCGATCAGCTCGTCGATGTGCGGGCGGCCGCGAGTCTCCACGTGGAGCGCCACCTCGACCTCGCCGAGGTGGACCGCGACCCCCTCCCGGTGGTGCTCGACGCCCACGACATTCGCGCCGTTCCCCGCGATCAGCCCGAGCAAGCGGTGGAGCTCACCGGGAAGGTCGCGGATACGGGTGTGGAACGCGAAGTAACGACCGGATGCGCTCAGGCCGAACCGGATAACCCGCTGGAGGAGGAGGGGATCGATGTTGCCTCCCGAGAGCACCACGATCACCGGCGGTGTCAGCGCCACCGCGTCCTCGAGCAGCGCCGCGATCCCGACCGCGCCGGCCGGCTCGAGCACGAGCTTCATCCGTTCGACCGCGAAGACCAAGGCCTCGGCGATCGATTCGTCGCGGACTTCGACCACGTCGTCCACGAGCGCCCTGACGTGCGCCAGGGTGTTCACGCCGGGAGAGTTCGCCGCGATGCCGTCGGCGATCGTCGCCATGTGCGCCAGGCGGACCGGCGCGCCCGCTTCCAGCGACGGCCCGAACGACGCCGCTCCCTTAGCCTGGACGCCGACCACCCGCGCCGTGCCGCCCAGCGCCTTGACGGCGACCGCGATGCCGGAGATCAAGCCGCCCCCTCCGACCGGCACGACCACCGTCCCCACGGCCGGCGCTTGTTCGACGACCTCGCACCCGATCGTGCCCTGACCCGCGATCACGTCGGGATGATCGAAGGGGTGGACGAACACCGCTCCCGAGCCACCGGCGAAGGCCTCGGCCGCGGCGAACGCCTCCCCGAAGTCCTTGCCGCCGAGGCGGACGGCCGCGCCGTACCTCGTGGTCGCCTCGACCTTGGGCAGCGACGCCGACTCCGGCATGAACACGGTCGCCGGCGTCCCCGTGAGCGATGCGGCCAGTGCCACGCCTTGCGCATGGTTGCCGGCGGACGCCGCCACGACCCCGGCGCGCCGCTCGTCCGCAGACAGCCGCGAGATCAGGTTGTAGGCGCCGCGGATCTTGAACGAGCCGGTGCGTTGCAGGCTCTCGCACTTGACGAAGACCTCCGCGCCGCACCGCTCGGACAATGCGCGCGACCGGTCGAGCGGCGTGGTGACCGCGATCCCGTCCAGGCGCCGACGGGCATCCTCGATCGCGTCGAGGCCCACGAGGTCGCGATCGGCGATGGCCACCGGGTCAATCTACCCACGGCACGCCGCGACCCGGCGAGCCGATCGCCGACGGGGTGATCCCCCGCCACATATGTAGGTTTCTCACCCACTCGGCGCCGCGACCGGCCATCCGGTCCATCATAGGGAGATGGACAAGACGTGGTCCCCATCGTCGTGGAGGGAGCGGCCGGCCGGTCAGCAGCCGGAATGGCCCTCCGAAGAGGCGCTGGCCGAAGTGGTCGCCGAGCTGAGCACGCTCCCCCCGTTGGTCTTCGCCGGCGAGGCGCGCGCCCTGCAGGAAGCGCTCGCCCGCGCCGGACGTGGCGAAGCGTTCGTGCTGCAGGCGGGTGACTGCGCCGAAGCGTTCGGCGATTTCTCTGCCGACTCGATACGGGACAAGCTGAAGATCCTCCTGCAGATGGCGGTCGTACTGACCTACGGGTCCGGGCTGCCGGTGGTCAAGGTGGGCCGCATCGCCGGTCAGTTCGCCAAGCCGCGCTCGGCCCCATCGGAACGGGTCGCCGACATCGAGCTCCCGTCGTTCCGGGGCCATGCGGTGAACGACTCGCTCTTCGACATGGACGCACGGCGCGCCGACCCGCGCAGGCTCCTGCGCGCGTACAACCAGGCGGCCGCGACGCTGAACCTGATCCGTGCGTTCGCCAAGGGCGGATTCGCCGACATCACCCGGATCCACGAGTGGAACCAGGAGTTCGTTGCTGCCAGCCGGCAGGGCCAGCGGTACGAGGCGGTCGCGCGCCAGATCGACCGCAGCCTGCGGTTCATGGCCGCCTGCGGCATCGACCTCACCGCCGGCTCCACCTTCCACCAGGTGGATCTATTCGTCTCACACGAGGCCCTCCTTCTAGGCTTCGAGCAAGCGCTCACGCGCGTCGACAGCCTGACCAACGACTGGTACTGCTGCTCGGCCCACCTGTTGTGGGTGGGCGACCGGACGCGCGCCCCGGACGGCGCGCACGTCGAGTTCCTGTCCGGGATAAACAACCCGGTGGCGTGCAAGCTGGGACCCACCGCGATCCCCGATGACGTCCTCGCGTTGTGCGAGCGGCTCGACCCGGGCCAGATCCCGGGCCGTCTGACGTTCATAACCAGGTTGGGTGCCGATCACGTGGAGGAGAAGCTGCCTCCTCTGCTGCGCGCGGTGAAGGACGCGGGGCGGGAAGTCGTGTGGGTGTGCGACCCGATGCATGGGAACACCTTCATCACCCCATCCGGCTACAAGACCCGGCGCTTCGACGCGATCCTGTCCGAGATCAAGGGGTTCTTCGCGGTCCACCAGCAGGAGGGGACGCGTCCCGCCGGCGTGCACATCGAGCTGACCCACGAGGCGGTGACCGAGTGTCTGGGCGGTGCGGAGGAGATCCTGGACACCCAGCTGCCCGAGCGCTACGAGGCGTTATGCGACCCGCGCCTCAACGCGCGCCAGTCGCTCGACCTCGCCTTCGACGTGGCGGAGATGCTCCAGACGGTCTGAAGTGCCGGCTCAGGCCAGCTTGGCCCGGAGCGACCGCAGGATCTGGTCGTGCTCGGCGTGGCGGCCCGTGGCCTTCTTCGAATAGACCAGCTCGTCGCCGAGCGCGACCTCGAAGACCCCGCCCGAAGACGGGATCAAGACGATCTCACTCAGGCGGTCCTCGAACTCCTCGAGCAACCTCTCCGTCAGACCGACGGCCCTGGGCGAATAGCCTCAGTCGGAGCAGTACTCGATCGAGAGCTTCATGATCGTCGAGTGTAGTGGGCCCCCGTGCCCGCGCCCGACGGGGGCGCAACCCTTACGATGGGTAGCTCTCGACCAAGGAGGACGACGTGCTGGGCTGGATCGTGCTTGGGATCGCCGTGGTGCTCGTGCTGTTCCTGATCCTCTCCTACAACCGGCTCGTGAACCTGCGGAACCGTGTCGAGGCCGGATGGGCTCAGATCGACGTCCAGCTCAGGAGGCGTCACG
>JBHENN010000076.1:0-3807 GCA_046262015.1 Actinomycetota bacterium
GACCCTGACGGATGTAGAACGGCTGCGTCCCGGGGTCGTCCGGCGGCGGACACGAGTTGGTGTGAGCCGGATAGCAGACCCCACGCCCGTAATCGGTGAAGTTGCCGCTCATGGCGAATGCTTCCCCGTTGACGGTGAAGTCCCAGCCGTAGCGGGCGAACTCCGGTATCCCACCGGTCGGGGGCAGACCCGTCACCTTGATGACGAAGTTGACGGTCTTGGCATCGGCCATCGCGATCGACGCCTCGACGAGATCCTGCCCCAGGGCTGCGCCCACCGGAGCGACCTCGGCCGTGCCCCAGTCACCCTCGGCGTCGGTCCCGACGACGACCGGGCCGGCGGGCTTCTTCTTCTTGGGTTTGGCGGCCACGCCCGAGGGCGCGACGAAGGCGGCAAGCGTCATCCCCAGCACGACGTAGACGGCCAGCTTCTTCATGGTGGACCTTTCTCGAGGTGGTTCCGGTGGCAAGGTTCGCCGGGTTCCAGGCCGTTCCTGCCCGCCGCCCCCGGGTCCGCGGGCGGTGCCCAGGCTGGGAGTCGAGCGGTTGCGCGAGAACCGGACTTAGAGTCCGGAACAGCGCAAGTCGATCAAGGATGGATGCAGTGGCTGAGGCCGCCATGGAAGCGCATGCCGTTGTCCCGATAGTGCGCAAGGAGGGCCGGGTCCTCGTGATCAAGCGCGGACCCGAGGTCATCCTGCCGGGTTACTGGTGTCCCCCGAGCGGCCGGATCGAGGCTGGGGAAACCCAAGAGCAAGCGGTCGTCCGCGAGGTCGCGGAAGAGGTGGGCCTCGCCGCGCAACCCGTGGCCAAGGTATGGGAGTGCCCCACGGACGACCGCGACTTCACCCTCCACTGGTGGATCGCGGAGGTCGAGCACTACGAGGTTCGGCCACATCCCGGCGAGGTCGCCGAGGTGCGCTGGGTCACCGCGGACGAGTTCCTGGAGCTCCACCCGACGTTCGCCGGCGACCGAGAGTTCTTCCTCGAGGTGTTGCCGAAGGTCGGCTCACCCCCGGATACCGAGCTCGCGCCCGGCGGTGGACCAGAAGGAGAGCCTTGATCGCGGTCCGAAAGGTGCGCGACCTGACCCTGGAACGCGTAGAGGGTGACGAAGCCTCGGATCACATCTCCGCGGCCAGCGCACTCGTCGTCGTGCGCGAGACGCTCTTCGTCGTTGCCGACGACGAGCGTCAGCTCGGTATGTTCCCGCTGCACGGGCAAGCCCGGGGTCGTCTCGTCCAGATCCTCGAAGGCCCCGCCGCAGCCGACGAGGCGGAGCGAAGGAAACGCAAGCCGGATCTCGAGAGCCTTACGCTGCTCCCCCCTTTCGAGGGCCACCCACACGGTGCGCTCATCACGATGGGGTCCGGCTCGGATCGAGACCGCAACCGTGCGGCTCTGATCCCCCTCGGGCGCGACGACCGGCCCACGGGCGCGAACCGCGAGGTCGATCTCGGTCCGTTGTACGAGGCCCTCCGCCGGGACCTCCCCGAGCTGAACGTCGAGGGAGCCGCGGTCACCGATGGGCTTCTTCATCTGATGCAGCGCGGCAACAACGGCGACGGGAGGAACGCCCGCATCGACCTCGACCTCGCTGCGACGACGGCGGCGCTGGCCGCGGGCAAGCCTCCGCCGCCGAGTACCATCCGAGCCATCACGTTCCACGACCTCGGTCGCCTCCACGGGGTGAAGCTCTGTTTCTCGGACGCGGCTCCGTTGCCCGATGGGCGGATCGCCTTCGTGTGCTCGGCGGAGGATTCCGATTCCCACGGTGACGGTCCGACCGTCGGGTCCGGGATCGGAGTCATAGATCCGAACGGCGCGATCACATCCGTCGAGCCCGTCGAGCTCGACGTGAAGCTCGAGGGTCTGGAGGCGCGGGTTGAAGGACGGCAGATCAAGCTCCTGATGGTGACGGACGCCGACGATCCTGGAACGCCGTCACCTCTGTTGGAAGCGAGCATCCCGGCCTGATCGTGCCGATCGCGCGCGAGCGGGAGCAGCATCGGCTTCACTAGAGTTCGAGCCGACCACTACTGAACAGCTCGGGGAAGGCTACGCCCCTGGTGACAGCGCTCTCGCTCCGCCGGTCGTGATGCGGTAGCCGGCGGTCCGCTTCTGGGCGAAGCCCCGGATCTCGAGGCGGGCCAGGGCGAGCGCGACCGCGCCGGGTTGGGCACCGAGCTCGCGGCAGATGCGGTCGGGGCTGACCGGGGTGTCGTCGAGAAAGCCGAGCACGCGCGTTTCGAAGTCGTCGAGGCCGAGCGCGCGCGGCCCGAGACCGAGCTGCACGGGACCGCTCCACACGAGTTCGGGCTCGAGCTCTTCGAAGATGTGGTTGACCTCGGTCACCAGCGCCGCCCCCGCGGTGCGGATCAGCTCGTTGGGCGCGGCCGCCAAGGGATTGCGGATGCTTCCCGGGACCGCGAACACGTCCCGGTTGGCGTCGAGCGCGTGGCGGGCAGTGATCAGGGCGCCGCTTCTCATCGTGCCCTCGACGATCACCACGCCGGCCGCGAGCCCGGCGATGATGCGGTTGCGAGCCGGGAAGTGATAGGGACGCGAGCCGGTGCCGTCGGGGTGCTCGGACACGAGCGTGCCGCGCTCCGCGATAGCGCTCTGGAGAGGCGCGTTGCGCTCCGGGTAGCAAACGTCGGTCCCCGTCCCCAGGACCGCCACGGTGTAGCCGCCGGCATCGAGCGCGGCTTGATGCGCGGCTGCGTCGATGCCGAGCGCGAGCCCGGAGATGACCGTAACCCCGGCTTCGGCAAGGCTCCGCGCGACCGTGCGCGCCGCATCGAGACCGGCCGCGGTGGGGTTGCGCGACCCGACGATCGCGACCGCGCGCGGGCTCACGACCCGCAGCCGCCGGCCCCGGAGGAACAAGCGCGCGGGAGGCTCGGCGGGGCCGAGGTCGTCCAGTTGCGCGGGCCACTCGTCCTCGCCCGGTGCGATCACCCGAGACGCGGCGGGCAGGTCGGCCGCCGGTTGGGACGTTCGCCTCGACGTCGTCATGCCGCGGCCTCCTCCTTGGGATCGAGCAGACGTAGCGACAGCGCGGAGCTCATGTCCTCGGCGCCGACGGCCTCGCGCCCGGCGAGGTCGGCGATCGTGCGCGCCACGCGGACGGCGCGGTCGACGCCGCGTCCGGTGAGCCGGCGGCTCTCGATCGCGTCGCTCAAGAGCGACCGGGCCTCGGCGGTGATCCCGGCGGCTTCGACCGCGGCCCGCGGCGCGCTCGCGTTGGTCCGAAGGGCAGAGCCGTAGCGCGCCGCCTGCAGCGTGCGGGCGGCCTCGACGCGCGCCCGGATCTCTCCCGAGGCGGGGCCGTCGGGGGGACCGAGGAGCTCGTCCTTGGACACGCGCGCGACGTCGCAGCGGATGTCGAAGCGGTCGCGGAACGGACCCGAGAGGCGGGAGAGGTAGAGCTCGATCTGGTGGGCGCTACACGAGCACGGGCGCGCCCCGTCGCCGAGGTAGCCGCACGGACACGGGTTCATCGCCGCCACCAGAGAGAAGCGGCACGGATAGGTGATGGCACCGCCGCTGCGGGCGATCGTTACCGCGGCGTCCTCGAGCGGACCGCGCAGGCTCTCGAGCACGTCGCGCCGGTACAGGGTGAGCTCGTCCAAGAAGAGGACCCCGAAATGCCCAAGGGTTGCCGAATGTTCCTTGAGGACGATTTCTGACGATCGGCTGACGTCCGGGGGCCGCCGGACCCTGGCGTAGTAAGGAGCTACTAAAGCTCCTCGGGAGCGTCCTTCTCTTTCGTGAGTGGTGGTTAGTCCATACCGTCCTTCAGCGG
>JBHENN010000077.1:0-17381 GCA_046262015.1 Actinomycetota bacterium
GTTCTCGCTGTTCCATCGCAAGAACTACTTCTATCCGGACATGCCCAAGGACTATCAGATCTCGCAGTACGACCATCCCCTCGGCAGCACCGGGTACATCGAGATCGACGGGAGCTCCGGTCCGAAACGCATCGGGATCAACCGCGTTCACCTGGAGGAGGACACCGGCAAGTCCCTGCACATGGGAGGGACCGGAAGCGGAAGGATCGCGGAGTCGGAGTACTCGCTCGAGGACTTCAACCGGGCCGGCACTCCGCTGGTCGAGATCGTCAGCGAGCCCGACATCGGATCCGCCGAGGAGGCGCGCGCGTTCGTCACCGAGCTGCGCGCGATCCTCGAGGCACTGGGCGTGTCCGACGTCCGCATGGAGGAAGGATCGATGCGGGTCGACGCCAACATCTCGGTCCGGCGCGCCGGCGAGAAGGAGCTCGGCACCAAGGTCGAGGTCAAGAACATGAACTCGATCCGATCGGTCGGCCGCGCGTTCGAGTTCGAGGAACGGCGCCAGCGAGCCGCGCTCGAGACAGGCGAGGAGCTGGTCCAGGAGACCCGTCACTTCGACGAGAAGAGCGGGACCACGTCGCCGCTGCGGACCAAGGAGTTCGCGTTCGACTACCGCTACTTCCCCGAACCCGACCTCGTCCCTTTCGAGCCCTCCGAGGAGTGGGTCGCGGAGATAGGCGCCGCGCTCCCGGAGTCACCGCAAGAGCGACGCGCTCGATTCGGCTCGGAGTACGGGCTCGCCCCCGCCGACGTCGCGGTGCTGACCGCGACGCGCTCGTTGAGCGACTGGTTCGAGGAGGCGGCGCGGACCTACCCGGGCGATGCCAAGAAGATCGCGAACTGGATCATCGCCGACCTCTTCGGACTGCTGAACGAGGCCGGCATCGAACCGGCGGAGTCGAGGATCGCTCCGGCCCAGCTCGCCGCGCTGGTCGAGCTGGTCGACTCGGGCGTCATCTCGGGCAAGCAGGCCAAACAGGTCCTAGGTGAGATGTTCGCCACCGGCGAGGATCCCGCGGCGATCGCCGCGGCCAGGGGTCTCCGGCAGGAGTCGGACGAGACCGAGCTGGCGCGCGTGGTCGACGAGGTGATCGCCGAGAACGCCGATGCGGCAGCCAAGGTGCGTGCCGGCAACCTGGGCACGCTGGGATTCCTCGTGGGCCGGGTGATGAAGAAGACGACGGGCCGGGCCAACCCGCAGATGGTCAACGAGCTGCTCCGCAGCCGCCTCGTCTCCTGAGCACACGACGCGGATGAGGGGGCGGGGATGGCCGGTCGTGATCGAGCTCGACGCGGTGCTACCCGGCCCCCCCGAGGTCGTGTGGGCGCTCCTCACCGACTGGGAGCACCAGGACGACTGGATGCTCGAGGCGTCGGACTTCGTGGTTACGTCCACGGCCCGAGAAGGCGTCGGCGTCGAGGCCGAGGCGACGATCACGATCGGCGGGATCTCGACCCGCGATGCGATCCGGGTCGTCGGATGGGAGCCTCCCCATCGCCTGGCGATCGAGCATCTCGGCTGGGTCGGAGGCACCGGCGAGCTGTTCCTCACGCCGGTAGAGCACGGGTCCACCTATATCTACTGGCGGGAGGAGCTCATCCCCCCGCTCGGGCCGCCCGGCTTCGTAGGGATCACCCTCTACAAGCCCCTGATGCGTCGGATCTTCCGCCGCGACCTGAGGGTCCTGGCGTCGCTCGTGCGCGTGGTGGCCCGGCCCCCGGGGCGAGCAGGAGATGACGCCGGGGCGGCGAACCATCCGCCCAGAAGGTAACCAGCTGCTCGGAACGAAAGGGACCCCTTGAAGAAGACCAAGCTGCTCACCGGCCTCGTCCTGGCGCTCGTCGTCGCCCTGCCCGCCGCGCCTGCCGCCCCCGGTCCCGCCCCGGCGGCCGCGGTCAACAAGACCGACAACGTCGCCTTTATCAAGAACTTCAAGTACCCCTCAGGGACCGACCTCGCCTTCCAGGGCAAGTACGTGTATGCGGGACGACAGAACGGCGGCGGCGGCGACACCGGCGGCGGCGTCGGGGTCTACGACGTCTCGGGGCGCGTGCCCAAGCTCGTCAGCTTCATCTCGTGCCCCGGCTACCAGAACGACGTCGCCGTGGTCAAGCCCGGGCTGCTCGCTCTCGGCTACCACAGCGGCTACTGCAAGGGCACGCTTCCCGGAGCCGGCGTCCGCTTGATCGACGTCAGCAACCCGAAGAAGCCCAAGTTCCTCAGCGACGTCTCGTTGCCCGGGGGCAACCACACGCTGACCGTGGTTCCCGGCACGTCGATCATCTATGCATCCCCCGGGGGCCTCGCCAACGGCGGCGGCACCGAGCAGATCCTCGACGCGTCCAACCCCAAAAAGCTCAAGGTCGCGGCGACCTTCAGGCCGAACCCGGCCGGGTGCCACGACATCACGTTCGTGCGCACTCCCGACAACGACCGCACGCTCGGCTTCTGTGCGGGTGGAGGAGAGGTCTCGATCTGGGACGTCACCAAGCCGTTGGAGCCCGTGATCATCGCGCACGGCTTCACCCCCTCGTTCTTCCCGCACAGCGCGGTGGCGACGCCCGACGCCAACTACCTCGTGATGACCGACGAAGCGTTCGCGATCCATGACTGCGTCGGTGGTCCTACCGGGTCGATGTGGGTCTTCGACATCAGCACGCCCGAGACGCCGCTGCTGGTCGGTCACTGGGGCCCGCAGCGAGGGGCGTCACCCGTCGGTGGGGCGGCCACACCGTGGTGCACGGCGCACAACCTGAACTTCGTGCCAGGCACCCGGAAGGCGGTCGTGTCGTGGTACACGGGCGGCACCAGCGTGGTGGACTTCGAGAACCCGACGCTGCCGGTAGAGGTTGCCTACTACCAGCCCGACGACGCCGATAGCTGGTCCTCGTACTGGTTCGACGGGCGCATCTTCATCAACGACCTCGCCCGCGGGCTCGACGTGATCTCGGTGAAGGGGCTCAAGGCCAAGAAGCAGTAGCCGCGCGCCGAGGGGGCGCGCCCGGATACTCGAGGAGGAGCAGCACATGAAGAGGTCTCTCAGCTTGCTGGCGGTGGGGCTCATGGCTCTCGCCGTCGCCGGGCCGGCCGCGGCGGTCCCGCCGTCCGCGGCCGCGCCGAGCGAGAACGTCGAGTACATCGGCGGCGACAACACCTCGACCGGAGGTCACTCCGTGGTCGAGGGCAAGCGCCTGTACGTTGGCGCTTATGGGCTGGGGATGAAGATCTACGACATCTCCGACGTCGAGTCGCCCCAGCTGATCGGCGAGTATCTGCCGGGCCTGCGGGCCGACGCGGTTCCAGACGCGGCGGTCTTCGGCAAGAAGCACATCGCGGTCCTCAACGGGACCAACCGTACTGCCCAGACCCAGCAGGCCGAGTTCCTCGACGTCACCGATCCGGCGAACCCAGAGGTCCTCGCTACGTTCACCGGTCCCGAGGACGGCGAGTCGCACAACGGCGACATCGTCGACAAGCGCAAGCTGTGGCTCCCGTCTGCCGGCCGGGGGCAGAACGGCTTCCGCATCTACGACCTCCGCCCGCTCCTCGGTAAGACCCCCAAGGCGCCCAAGAAGCTCTTCACCGCCGATCCCTACGGGATGTGGCAGGCGTCGCCCTACCGGGGCAACAAGCCCGAGGGTGGGGCGTTCACCCACATCCACGACATCACCGTCTACACCGACTACAAGATGGTCTACCCCCGGGCGCACCACGGCCCGAACCCGCTCGCCGGCAAGAAGGTCAAGCGCGACATCGCCCTCGCCGCCGAGGGTGGCTCCTATGCCGGCGCCGGCAACACCGGCAGCGTGTTCGTGATCGACATCACGAACCCGAAGAAGCCCGTCGTCCTCAACCGCTGGCTGCACGAGACCGGCGACGGACATCACCCGGTCCGCTACCACCACGAGGCGCAGTTCCTCGACTCCGACCCCCGCCTCATGCTCGTGACCGACGAGGACCTGCACAACGGCTGTGGCAGCGCCGCGGGGATAGTGGCGGTGAAGCTGTCTCCCGACCTCACCAGCGCCAAGGAGCTGTCGGAGTGGTTCGTGCCGTTGGGGACGCCCGCCCCGGTCTGCTCCGCCCACGTCTTCTCGTCGAAGGGGAGCACCGTCTACATGGGTGCGTACGGCGCCGGGCTCCAGGTGCTCGATTACAGCAAGCCGGCCGAGCCCCAACAGAAGGGCTATTTCATCGCCGAGGGCACGAACGCGTGGGGCGCGACGTACCACAAGGGCGTCGTCTACGTGGGCGACATGACGAGGGGCCTGGACGTCTTCCGCTTCACCGGCGACAAGGACTGACCGAGAGCCAGACTAGGGGACGCCCCGTCCGGCCTTCGAGGCGCGGCGAGCTACGCGGTGGAGCGGGCCAGTAGGTCCGCGATCCGGGTGAGGCCTTCGACCAGGTCGTCGTCGCCCAGCGCGTAGCTCAGCCGCGCGTATCCCGGCGCGCCGAAGCCCTCGCCCGGGACGATCGCGACCTTCGCCTGGTCGAGGATCACCTCGGCAAGCTCGTGCGCGCTGTGAACGACACGCCCGCCGATGCTGCGGCCCATCAGCTCCCGCACCGACGGGAAGCAGTAGAACGCGCCCTGGGGCTCGTAGGAGACGACGCCCGGGATCTCGTTCAGCAGCTTGTGCATGGTCGTCCTCCGGCGGTCGAACGCCTCGCGCATCATCGCGGCCGCAGCGAGGTCGCCGGTCACGGCGGCGAGCGCGGCCGCCTGAGCCACGTTGGACACGTTGGAGGTCGCATGGGACTGGAGGTTCGCCGCGGCCTTGACGACGTCGGTGGGCCCGATCATCCAACCGACCCGCCACCCCGTCATCGCGTACGTCTTGGCGACGCCATTGACCACGATGCACCGCTCCGCTAGGTCCGGGACCTCCACCGGCATCGACGAGAAGGGGTTGTCGCCGTAGACGAGATGCTCGTAGATCTCGTCGGTGAGCACCCAGATGCCGCGCGCGACGGCCCAGCGCCCGATCGCCTCGACCTCGGCGCGCGGGTACACGGCTCCGGTGGGGTTCGAGGGCGAGACGAACAGAAGCATCTTCGTCCGCTCCGTCACCGCGGCTTCGAGCTGGTCCACCGTCACGCGGAAGCCGCTGTCCTCGTTCGTCGGGAGTTCGACCACCTCGCCTCCAGCGAACCGGATCGCCTCCGGATAGCTCACCCAGTACGGAGCCGGCAGCAGGACCTCGTCACCCGGGTCGAGCACCGTAAGGAACGCATTGAAGAGGGCGTGCTTGCCCCCATTGGTGACCAGCACCTGCTCGAGCGCGACCCGATAGCCCGAGTCGCGCTCGGTCTTGGCGGCGATCGCGGCCCGCAGCTCCGGCAGCCCGGCTGCAGGCGTGTAGCTGTGGTACGGCCGATGCCCGCTGGCCTCGGCGGCAGCAGCCACGATGTGGGCGGGGGTGGGGAAGTCGGGCTCTCCCGCCCCGAAGCCGATCACGCTCTCGCCGGCAGCCTTCAAGGCCTTGGCCTTGGCGTCTATGGCCAGCGTCGAGGACTCGGTGATCCGCGCCACCTTGTCCGATATCCGTTTGCCCTCGCCCATCGACAGCTCCATCTCGTCGCGTGATCGGAGGGGGCATCCTCGCATGCGGGATGATGGCGCCGATGGGAGAGCACCGAGAGGACCCCGCCTCCGCGGCGCGCATCGTGATCCCCGAGGGATCGCGTCCGGCGGACGGCCGCTTCGGGTCCGGTCCGTCCAAGGTGCGCCCGGAAGCGGTCGAGGCGCTCGCCCGAGCCGCGTCCGGCTACCTCGGCACCAGCCACCGGCGCGCCGGGGTCCGGGCGATGGTCGGGCGCCTTCGGACCGGTTTGCGGGAGCTGTTCGCGCTGCCGGACGACTACGAGGTTGTGCTGGGCAACGGCGGATCCAGCATGCTCTGGGACGCACTGGTGTTCAGCTTCATCCGGCGCAAGAGCCAGCACCTCGTGTTCGGCGAGTTCTCCGCCAAGTTCGCGGCCGCCGCGGCGCTCGCGACCCACCTGGATCCACCTGAGGTCATCGAGTCGGAGCCCGGCACCCACCCGTGGGCACGCGCGACGCCCGACATCGACGTCTATGCGTTGACCCAGAACGAGACGTCTACCGGGGTCGCGATGGCCGTGGAGCGTCCGGGAGGAGACGGCCTCGTGGTCGTCGACGCTACCTCCGCCGCGGGGGCCGCGCCCATCGATCCCGGCGAGTTCGACCTGTACTACTTCGCTCCTCAGAAGGCCTTCGCGGCCGATGGCGGGTTGTGGCTCGCGTTGTGCTCGCCGCGCGCGCTCGAACGCATCGAGGAGATCGGCGACTCGACAAGGTACGTGCCGCCGTCCCTCGATCTGCTCGGCGCGCTCGAAAGCTCGCGGGATGAGCAGACGTACAACACGCCGGCGCTGGCCACCCTGTTCCTCACGGTCCACACCGTCGAGTGGATCCTGGCTTCGGGCGGGCTCGCGTGGGCGGTCGAACGCAGCGCTCGCAGTGCCCACATCCTCTACACGTGGGCCGACAAGAGCGAGTACGCGTTGCCGTTCGTCGCCGATCCGGCCGATCGCAGCCCCACGGTTGCCACGATCGATCTCGATCCGGCAACGCCGGCAGACGACGTCTGCGCGGCACTGCGTGCGAACGGCATAGTGGACACCGAGTCGTATCGCAAGCTGGGACGCAACCAGCTACGCATCGCGCTCTACCCGGCCATCGACCCAGCTGACGTCGAACGTCTGACGCGCGCGATCGACTTCGTAGTGGATGCGCTCGCGCCGGGCGGTTGACCTCGGAGGAAGATCAAGGGGGTGGACTCGACCCCAGCCAGTAGCATGCGTCGGATGAAGGTCCTGGTCGCAGAGAAACTGTCGCAAGCCGGTGTCGAGCGTTTGCGCGAGCACGTCGAGGTGGACGTGCGCACGGGTCTGAGCCCGGCAGAGCTGACCGAGATCATCGCGGGCTACGACGCGCTGGTGATCCGCTCGGTCACCCGCGTGGACGCGGCTCTCCTCGAGGCGGCGGATGAGCTGAAGGTGGTCGGGCGGGCAGGGATCGGGATCGACAACGTGGACGTTCAGGCTGCTACTCGCGCCGGTGTCCTCGTGGTCAACGCGCCGCAGTCCAACGTGCTATCGGCCGCCGAGCACACCCTGGCGTTGATGCTCGCCCAGGCGCGCAACATCCCCCAGGCGCATTCCGCGCTGTTGGCCGGTTCCTGGGAACGCGAGCGGTGGTCGGGTGTTGAGCTGCACGGCAAGACCCTCGGCATCGTCGGGCTCGGGCGCGTGGGGACACTTGTCGCGCAACGCGCGAGCGCCTTCGGCATGCGGCTCGTCGCCTACGACCCGTACGTCGCGCCGGGACGCGCCGCTCAGATGGGGGTGGAGCTGTTGGATACGGTCATCGAGGTCTGCCGGCGCGCTGACTTCCTGACGATCCACCTCCCGAAGACGTCCGAGACCGTCGGGATCATCGGCGAGCGCGAGCTGGCCGAGGTCCGTCCCGGCGCGCGGATCGTGAATACGGCGCGCGGCGGTCTGATCGACGAGCAGGCTCTTGCCGTCGCTCTGCGAGAAGGTCGCATCTCCGGTGCGGGGCTCGACGTGTTCGAGGGCGAGCCGGTGACCGACCATCCGCTGTTCGGCCTTCCGAACGTCGTGGTGACCCCTCATCTCGGCGCGTCGACCGCCGAGGCACAGGACAAGGCGGGTCTGGCCATCGCCGAGCAGGTACTGCTCGCGCTGCGTGGAGAGTTCGTGCCGTTCGCGGTGAACCTCAACGTGGGCGCGGACATCCCCGAAGGCGTGCGGGCGTACCTGCGGCTGGCCGAGCGGCTGGGCCGCGTGGTGGTCGCCCTTGCCGGGGCCAACATCGAGGGACTGAGGTTCGAGTACCACGGCCAGATCGCCGAGCAGGACACCCGCGCGCTCACGTTGGCCGCGCTGAAGGGCGCATTCAGTGCGGTCGTCCACGAGCCCGTCACGTTCGTGAACGCGCCTCTGCTCGCGGAAGAGCGCGGCATCTCGATCGAGGAGTCGAAGTCATCGCAGTCGCTGGACTACGTCAACCTGATACAGGTGCGGGCGCAGAGCCGCGCCGAGACGGTCTCGGTCGCCGGGGTCCTGGTGGGCAAGAGGGACACGGAACGCCTGGTGCGCGTCTACGGCTACGACCTCGACATGGCGTTCGCGCCGATCATGACGTTCTTCCGCTACGACGACCGTCCGGGCATCGTGGGCATCGTCGGAACCCTCCTGGCGGAGTGTGGGGTGAACATCGCAAACATGCAGGTGGCGCGCCACAGCGAGGGAGGCGAGGCGCTGATGGGGCTGGCCGTCGATTCGCCGATCCCGGACGACGTCTTGGCCAGCATCGTCGAGCGCGCACGCCTGCGCGACGCCCGCTCGATCGGGCTGGCGGAGTAGGCTCCGCCCACGGTCCGAGAGCCAAAGGGGGCTAGATGCCGATCGAACCGGTCGACAAGATCTGGATGAACGGGAACCTCGTCGACTGGGACGATGCGCACGTCCATGTGCTCACCCACGCGCTCCACTACGGCAGTGGTGTGTTCGAGGGTGTCCGCTGCTACGACACCGACCGCGGCCCCGCGGTCTTCAGGCTGGGCGACCATTACCGACGCCTGGAGCGCTCGGGGCGCATCTTCCAGATGGACATCCCGTACACGGTCGACGAGCTGCGGAACGCCACCTTCGAGGTGATCGCCGCCAACGGGCTGCGTGAGTGCTACGTGCGGCCGCTCGCGTTCCGCGGGTTCGGGGGCGAGATGGGCGTCAATCCTGCAGCGAACCCGGTCGAGGTCTCGATCGCGGTGTGGGCATGGGGCGCCTACCTCGGCGAGGGAGCCGTCACCGAGGGCGTGCGGGTGACGATCTCGTCGTGGCGCCGGGGCGATCCGAACGTGATCCCGCCGAGTGCCAAGGCGACCGGCGCGTACATCAATGCCTCGATGGCAAAGCTCGAGGCTACCCAGGCCGGGTTCGACGAGGCGATCATGCTCAACCCTCATGGGCGCGTGTCCGAAGCCACGGGTCAGAACCTATTCATGGTCAAGAACGGCGAGATCCTCACCCCTCCTCTGGTCGACGGGCCCTTGCCGGGCATCACGCGTGAGTCGATCGTGCAGATCGCGCACGACCAGGGCATGCCGCTGTTCGAAACCTCGCTCACGCGCGCCGACCTCTACGGGGCCGAAGAACTGTTCCTCACCGGGAGCGCCACTGAGGTGATCCCGATCCGGGAGATCGACGGACGCACGTTCGAGCCGGGTCCGATCACCCAGACGCTCCAGCAGCGATACGCCGACATCTGTCGCGGGCGCGACGAGAAGTACCTCGAGTGGCTCGACTTCGTTCAGTAACTGATACGACGAGAGGGAGGTAGTGATGGGCAAGGGAGCGATGGACCTCGTCGCGGAAGCCAAGGACGCTCCGCGTTGGGCGCCGCGACGCTAAAGGAGATGGGTTACACGAACGTCGCCCACCTGGACGGCGGCATGAAGGCGTGGCAGGAGGCGGGCCGCCCCACCGAGCCCTAGACCGTCTCGCCGATCCTGCGCGGCGGGAGAACCCCCGGTCGGCGCCTAGCCGAACAGGTCGTTGATCGCGCTCAGGAGCACGACCACCGCGAGCTGTATCAACACTCCGGCCACGAGAGCGAAAGGCAAGATGAGGGCGCCGGCCCGCAGCCTACGTCCAGGCTCGGCGCGCCGGGCGCGAACGACGGTGAAGACGATGCCCGCGGCGAGACCGGGCGCGGCAAGGATCGTCAGGATCAGCGCGGTCTCGGCAGGCGTGAGCTCAATGGGTCCGGCAAGGACCTGAGAGCCGATCACGTTGTAGAGACCGTTGACATCGCTCGATCATCGCACCAGGGACGCTAGTAACCTCGGCCGATGGCTCAGGTGAGAACGCGCATCGAACCCGCTCCCAGCGGCTCGATCCACGTCGGGAACGCGCGCACCGCGCTCTATAGCTGGCTGTACGCGCGCCAGAACGACGGCACGTTCGTGCTGCGGGTCGCCGATACCGACAAGAGCCGGGTCACCGAGACCGGGCTGCGGTCGGTCGAGGAGGACCTCCGCTGGATCGGTTGCCAATGGGACGAGGGCCCCGACGTCGGCGGCCCGCACGGTCCCTATCGTCAGAGCGAACGTTACGACCGCTACGACGACGTCGCCCGCACGCTGGCCCAGACCGGACATGCGTACCCCTGCTACTGCACGCCGAAGGAGCTCGATCGCCGTCGCAAGGAGGCACAGGCGGAGCGGCGGACGCCCGGGTACGACGGCCGCTGTCGCCACCTGAGTGCGGAGGAGCGGGCGGCGTTCGAGTCCGAGGGACGCGTCGCGGCGCTTAGGTTCAAGGTCCCCGAGGGCGTGACCGTCGTCTTCGAAGACATCATCCGGGGCAGGGTGGCGACCGAAACTTCGCAGATCCCCGATTTCGTGATCCAGCGCTCCGACGCCTCGCCGACCTATCCGCTGGCGGTCACCGTCGACGACCACGACATGGCGATCACCCACATCATCCGAGGCGACGATCTCATGGCCTCCACCCCCCGCCAGCTCCTGATCCGCGAGGCGATGGGGGTCATGCAACGCCCGGCGTTCGCGCATCTTCCTCTTCTCGTGGACGAGAAAGGACGGCCGTTGTCGAAGCGGTGGGGGGACGTCGCCTTGGCTCGCTATCGCGACCAGGGGTTCCTGCCCGAGGCGATGGTGAACTACCTCGCTCTGCTCGGGTGGTCGCTCGACGATCGCACCACGATCTTCTCGGCACAGGATCTCCTTGCGAGCTTCTCGCTCGACCGGGTGGGAAGGAACCCGGCAGCGTTCGACGTCGCGAAGCTCGAGTGGCTGAACGGCCACTACATCCGCGGGCTCGATCCCGCCGAGCTGGCCGACCGTTTGGTCCCGTTCTGTACCTCCGCCGGGTTGCCCGCCGACACCCCCGAGGGCCGCGTCCTTCTCACTCGGGTCGCGCCGCTCGTAAGCGAGCGGATGAAGCACCTCGACGAGGCGGTCCCGATGATCCGGTTCCTCTTCGGTCCGGTGGAGCCCGACGACAGAGCGCGCACCGTCCTCGACGGGCAGGGCGCGTACCTCGCCGCGGCGCGCCGGGCGCTCGAGGACCTGGAGAGGTGGGACTCGCCCGCGATCGAGGCGGCGCTGCGCGCCCTCGCTGAGGACCGAGGGCTCAAGCCCAAGCAGGCGTTCCAACCGCTGCGCGCCGCGGTCACCGGGACGCTCGTCTCGCCGCCGTTGTTCGAGTCGCTCGAGCTGCTCGGGCGCGCCGAGACCCTGCGGCGGCTGGCTGTCTGACCCGGGCGCGGACGGGCGCCGAAGACGCCCTGATATCCTGGCTCTCCGCCTTGGGGCGTGGGGTAACCTGGCAGCCCGGTGGATTCTGGTTCCATTAGTCCTGGTTCGAATCCAGGCGCCCCAGCCAGAGAAGCTCGGCCCGGTAGTCTAGTTGGCCTAGGACGCCGCCCTCTCAAGGCGGAGACCACGGGTTCGAATCCCGTCCGGGCTACGCGTGAGCAGGCCGTGCGCGGCCGAAGACGACGAAAAGGAGCACGCGATGAACCCGACCGACCTGATCGAGCGCCCTTACCTGCGCACCGATCAACCGGAGTTCCGGCCGGGGGACACCGTACGGGTGCACGTTCGCGTCGTGGAGGGCGAGCGTGAACGTATCCAGGTCTTCGAGGGCATCGTGATCCGCCGGCGCGGGAGCCAGCTCTCGGAGACCTTCTCGGTCCGCAAGGTGTCGTTCGGCGTGGGCGTCGAGCGGACCTTCCCGGTCCACTCTCCGATGATCGGCAAGATCGAGGTGGTCACTCACGGTGATGTGCGCAGGGCGAAGCTCTACTACCTCCGCTCCCGGGTCGGCAAGCGCGCCAAGGTCAAAGAGCGGCGTCAGGCCTAGGTGGTCATCGAGGACCGGCGCGCGGCCTCGAACCAAGAAGGTCCATCCGCCTCCCCAGAGAAGACCAAACGCGGCTCACTGTGGCGCGAGCTGCCGGTGCTGGTGGTCATCGCCTTCGTCATAGCTCTCCTCATCAAGACCTTCATCCTGCAGGCCTTCTACATCCCGTCGCAATCGATGGAGTCGACCCTGATGGTCGGCGATCGCGTCCTCGTCGAGAAGCTCAGCTATCGCTTCGGAGAGCCCGCGAGGGGTGACGTGGTCGTATTCGAGAAGGACGTCGCCCGGCTGAACCAGCCCGGCACCGGCGAGGAGGACGGCTCGTTCACGGACGACATCGTGGACGCCTTCAAAGGGCTCTTCGGGTTCCCGACCGGCAAATCCCAGGACTTCATCAAGCGCGTCATCGCTGTGGAAGGGGACCGGGTCGAGGGCAAGGATGGGACCGTGCTGGTCAACGGCGAGTCGATCGAGGAGCCCTACCTGGACGAAGGAGTGGTGACGGCCGACTTCGCAGCCCAGGAGATCCCCGATGGGATGATCTTCGTGATGGGCGACAACCGGATGAACTCGGACGACTCGCGCAGCTCGGGACCGGTCCCGGTCGACACGGTGATCGGCCGTGCGTTCGTGCTGATCTGGCCCCCGGCCGACTTTGCCACCCTCTAACCTGTAGCCGATGCCCAGGGTCTACGAGGTCGCCCGCGAGCTGGGGATCAGCTCGAGGTCGGTCCTCGACAAGCTCGCCGAGCTCGGCGCGCCGGCGACCAGCCACGCGTCGTCGATAGACGAGGCCACTGCCGGGCGCGTGCGCGCCGGCCTGACCCCGGCGGATGACGGTGACGCCGCTCCGGCCGCCGCGACCGCCCCGGCCACCACGACCGCCCCGACCGCCCCGACCCAGAATGGCCCACCGGCACCGGAGGCGACCACCGTGTTGCCGCCTCCGCCACCATGGACGGGTGGCGTCCGGGCTCCCGCTCAGGCCCCGGCTCCGGCGGCGCGGCCCCGGCGCGCCGGCGTGCTGAAGACGCTGGCGGAGCTGCCGATGCTGGTCCTGTTCGCGTTCCTGGTCGCGATCGTGATCAAGACCTTTCTGGTCCAGGCGTTCTACATCCCGTCGACGTCGATGCTCCCGACCCTCCACAAGGGCGACCGCGTCCTCGTCGAGAAGCTCAGCTACTACTTTGGAGACGCGGAGCGGGGCGAGGTGGTCGTGTTCGCCAAGGACGTGTTCGGCCAGGCCCCCGACGAGCCGTGGACCGGCGACGCGCGCAATCTCGTGCGCGAGCTCCTCGGCCTCCCGACCGGCAACGAGGAGGACTACATCAAGCGCGTGGTCGCGATCGGAGGAGACTCGATCTCCTACACGGGCACCCCGCGCGAGCTCAGGATCAATGGGGAGCCGGTCCCGCAGTCGTTCGTCGCAGGGGGCCGCGACCGCAGCAGCCCGACGCTCACAGCGAAGGACTGCGCCCGCCTCGAGATGGACCGGGCGGGCCGGGGCTGCCGGGTCCCCGCCGGCAAGATCTTCGTGATGGGCGACAACCGCAACGACTCGGAGGACTCCCGCATCCTCGGACCGGTCGACGAGGACAAGATCGTGGGACGGGCGTTCGTGGTCATCTGGCCGTTCGGCAACTATCGCGGCCTCTAGGGAATCAGCCATGCGGACCGACGCGGCCGGGACGATGGAGCAGCGCCTCCATGCGGCCGGGTTCGAACGGGTCGCCGGAACCGACGAGGTCGGTCGCGGCGCTCTTGCGGGACCGTTGTTCGCGGCCGCGGTCGTGCTGCCGCCCGAGGTCAGGATCGAGGGGCTGCGCGACTCCAAGATGTGCACGCCGCTGCAGCGGGAGCACCTCGCAGAGAAGATCCGCGAGGTTGCTCTCGCCGTCTCGGTCGTGCGGATCCAACATCACCGCATAGACCGGGACGGTCTCAATCCGTGCAACCGCCAGGCGCTCCGTCGCGCCGTGAACACCCTGGGGATCGAGCCCGATTACGTCATCATCGATTGCTTCCGGCTCCGGCGCTTCTCCTATCCGGCGCTGGCGGTCAAGAAGGGCGACGCCGTATCTCGCAACGTCGCGGCCGCCTCGATCGTCGCCAAGGTCCAGCGGGACCGGGCGATGCGCCGGTACCACCGCAAGCACCCCGACTACGGGTTCGCGATGAACAAGGGCTACGGAACCCGGGAGCACTGGGCGGCCCTGCAGCGGTTCGGCCCGTGCGAGATCCACCGGCGGTCCTTCTTCGGGGTCCTCGGATTCCCGGGAGAAGATGGTGTCCTGATCCCCCATGGGGCGCGAGACTTAGAGGTCGACCCGGACGGCCCCGAGGAAGAGGAGTGGCGATGAGCGTCGAGGACCTCGAGAAGTACGAGGCCGAGATGGAGCTCCAGCTCTACAAGGAGTACCGGGACGTCCTGCCCATGTTCAAGTACGTGGTCGAGACCGAGCGCCGCTTCTACCTCGCCAACGACGTCAAGGTCGAGACGCGCCACGCCGGTCCCAAGGTGTGGTTCGAGGTCGCCCTGGGAGACGCGTGGGTGTGGGACATGCACCGCCCCGCTCGGTTCGTCTCCCAGGTCAAGGTCATCACGTTCCGCGACCTCAACGTCGAAGAGCTCGCCCAGCTGGCCGAGCGCGATCTCGTCCCCGAGCCCCCCGGGATGGAACGCTAGCTCCTCGGCCTGCGGTCGATACATGTACCGGACTCGGTTTTCGTCGCACGCCGTCCTTAGCGTGGGGCCATGGACGCGCGACCTGCTCTTGGACGCGCCGGCGAGAGCGCTGCTTGCGATCTCTACCGCCGCGCGGGTTTCACGATCGTCGAGCGGAACTACCGCTGCAGCGCGGGGGAGATCGATGTCGTGGCGCGCCGGGGAGACACCGTCGTGTTCTGTGAGGTGAAGACGCGCATGACCGAACGTTGGGGCGAGCCGTACGAGGCGGTCGACCATCGCAAGCGGGCTCGCCTGCGCCGCCTGGCCGCCATCTGGCTCGGCGAGCGCCGGCCCGGCCCGGTCGAGGTGAGGTTCGACATCGTGTCAGTTATCGTCCGCGGGGCCCGGCTACAGGTCGCCCACATGCCCGACGCGTTCTGAGGAGAGTAGGTGTCCGGATACGAGAGCCTCAGATGGGAGCCGGACGGACCGGTCGTGCGGATCACCCTGGATCGGCCGCACAAGAAGAACGCGATGTCGTGGACGATGTTCGAGGAGATCGGCGCCGTGTTCCGCCGGGCCGCGGACGACGACGACGTGCGCTGCGTGGTGCTCACCGGCGCGGGCGATGCGTTCTGCTCCGGAGCGGACCTCAGCGACCCCGCCAATCTCGTGTCCGGGCGCGCCGACGCCGACGAACGCATGGCGACTATCAACGAGATCGCGCTCTCGGTATTCGCCTGCCCCAAGCCCACCATCGCCCGGGTCGCCGGCATCGCCGCGGGCGCCGGCTGCAACCTCGCGCTGGGCTGCGACCTCGTGGTCGCCGGCCGTGATGCCGCGTTCGCCGAGCTGTTCGTCAAGAGGGGCCTGGTCGTCGACTTCGGCGGGCTGTGGATCCTCAGCCGCGCCCTGCCGCTCGCCAAGGCCAAGGAGCTGGCGCTTCTCGGCGACACCGTCGATGCTGCCGAGGCTCATCGGATCGGTCTCGTGAACCGGCTCTGCGACAACATCGATGAGCTCGATCGTGTGGTGGCAGAGCTTGCCGGGCGGCTCGCCGCGGCGGTCCCCGATGCCGTGCGCGCGATCAAGGCGGGGCTGAACGATGCGTCGGCGCGCTCGCTCCCCGAGAACCTCGCGGTCGAGGCCGAGGACCAGGCGGCGCGCCTCACGAGCCCCGACACGATCGCCGCGCTCGCACAGTGGCTGCAGCGGCGCGCCGAGGGCCGCGCCGCTCCCTGACCGAGCGGGTCCGGGGGACGCGGAGCCTAGCGCGCACCCGCCTACCGAACGAAACTGTCGTAGCCCCGCCCTAGCCTCGTGGAGCCGCGCTTCCCGGATGCCGGATCGGATGGGTATCCGTTGCTTGCACGAACCGAATCCATAGCCTTGATCGGCGCCGAGGCGCGCCTCGTCGACGTCGAGGTCCACGTCGGCGACGCCGGTCTCCCGTATCTCCAGATCGTGGGCCTCCCGGCGGCGTCGGTCCGCGAGGCCAGCCACCGCATGCAGGCGGCCGTGCTGTCCTCGGGCCTCCACTGGCCCAAGGTCCGGATGGTGGCCAATCTCGCCCCCGGCACGCTCCGTAAGGAGGGGACGCACTTCGACCTCCCCCTGGCCCTCGGGGTCCTCGCCGGGGCGCGCGTCGTCCCACAGGAGCGCCTGGCGGGCTGGGTGGCGATCGGTGAGCTCGCCCTCGACGGCAGCTTGCGCCCGGTGCGGGGCACCCTCCCGGCGGCGATGGCATGTCGGGCCGCCGGAAGGAGGGGCCTCATATGCCCGCGCGCCAACGCGTGGGAGGCGGCGCTCGTGGGCGGCATCGAGGTCGTCCCGGTCGAGTCGCTCGACCGCTGCATCCGCTTCCTCAGCGGGACCTTCGCCCCGGACCCGGTAGAGAGCCCGGAGCCTCCCGAGGCCCAGCCGGTCGAGGAGATGCGGGATGTGCGTGGTCAAAGCTCGACCAAACACGCTCTCGAGATCGCCGCGGCGGGAGGGCATAGCGTTCTCCTGGTCGGCTCGCCGGGATCGGGCAAGACCATGCTGGCGCGCCGTCTCCCCGGGATCCTGCCGTCGATGTCGCTCGAGGAGTCCCTCGAGGTCACCCGCATCTATTCAGTGGCGGGGCTCCTCGGCGAGCGCGCCGCGCTGATCGAGCAGCGTCCGTTCCGCAACCCGCATCATGGGATCTCTGTGCCCGGCCTCGTGGGGGGAGGCAGCGGGCTCGCCCGTCCGGGCGAGATCAGCCTCAGCCACCACGGCCTGCTCTTATGAAACACCGCGGTAATTACATGAGGCGCCGCGCGACTGAGCCTACGGATTAGGAGAGTACTTGGTCGCGATCCCGTGACCTGCGGTTTCAGCCGGAAACCGTGTCTGACCAGCGTCTTTCATTGACCTTCACTTCCCGTCGTTTCCCGTCATTTTTCGTTGTCGCGTGGGTTTTCTGTGGGCCTTTTCGAGCCCACCTAGCCTACGGATTCCAGGTCCGTTGCGCCGGCGATTCCAGTATGAAGCGAGGTCTAAGCCAGTGTGGTTGCCAGCCGCGTATGACGCCTTGATCGTCCCGGCGGATCGTCATGGCGCGCAGGCCTGTGTGCGGCTTGCGAACCACACGTCAACCGCAGATGGGGCGGAGAATCGCGGCTCCTGTCGCTCAGCGCTGGTGACCTTTTGTGCTAGCCAGCGGGCTACTCGGGGCTTTTCACGTCCTCCAGAGGCTTGGGTCCCTTTCGGTGCACGCACCTCGACCTCGTGACGGTCGGCCGGCAG
>JBHENN010000078.1:0-9494 GCA_046262015.1 Actinomycetota bacterium
CCCCCGAGCAGATGTCGATGGTCCCTTGCACCCCCCCGCCTGCAACGGCACACAGCGCGGAGGCCACGTCCTCCACATGGAGATAGTCACGGGCGTAGCTTCCGTCGATGACGTGTGCCTCCTCCTGCCGAAGTAGCCGCCTGATGATCGTCGGTATCAACCGCGCCTCGTGCTCGTGAGGCCCATAGAGGTAGAAGATGTGGGCGCATACCGTGCTGTGACCTATCTGACGCAGTTCGTCCGATAACCCATGCAGCGCCTTCTTGCAGGTTGGATAGAGGTTCGCGCCTGGTGGGCCGCCGGCTTCTTCCAGACAGGTGCCCGCGAGCACGACCCGCGCTTGAGGCAGTCGCGCGAGCAAGCGGAGCAGACGGACGCTGGCTTCGAGAGACCTCAGGTTGCCCTCGACGTCGCCCAGGTACCAAGTGGGGTCGGTGAACCACGCGAGGTGGATGCACACGTCCGGCGAGATCCGGTCCAGGTGCTCTGGCAACTCGGGGTCGAGCAGGTCGCACGAGACGAGGTCGATGCGCTCGCGCACTTCTTCGAGCCGGCTCACGACCGGTCCCGGACGTACCACGGCGTGGACGGCATCTCCCCTGTCGAGGAGCGCCCGCACCACGTGCGAGCCGATGAAGCCCCCCGCTCCGGTGACCAACACACGCATCGGCGGTCGTGTCGTTGCCGGGATCAGCGTGCGACGACCGGTTCGGGGAGGGGGATGATGAATCTTCCGCCTCGATCGCGGTACTCGCTCTCCTTTGCCAGGATCTCGTCGACGAAGTTCCACGCGAGGACCAAGACGTAGTCGGGCATGTCCTCCAGCAGCTTCGTCGGGGGGACGATGGGGATACGCACTCCGGGCATGTAGCGCCCCTGTTTGTAGGGCGTGTGGTCGACGACGTAATCGATCGTCTCTGTTCCGAGGTGCATGAAGTTCAGCAACACGCTTCCCTTGGCGGCGGCGCCGTAAGCGGCGATCCGTTTCCCCTCGCCCTTGAGATCGGCGAGCAGGGAGGTTAGTTGGTCCTTCAGCAACTCGACCCGCAGTGCGAAATCCAGGTAATAGGAGGCACTCTGCAGTCCTTCGTCCCGCTCGCGGGACAGGAGGTCCCGGACCGAGCGGCGGGGCTCGATCGACCCGGCGGCGGCGAAGACACGTAGGGAGCCGCCATGGATCGGGATCGTTTCGGCATCCACGATGGCCAGCCCGTTGCGCTCGAACAGCTTCGTCAGCGCGGAGAGCGAGTAGTAGAACCGGTGCTCGTGGTAGATCGTGTCGAACTGCACCCCGTCCACGAGGTTCTTCACGTACGGGGTCTCGATCACTGCTATGCCGTTCTCTTTGAGGACGGTCGCGATCCCGGCCACGAAGCCGTTCACGTCGGGCACGTGCGCAAGGACGTTATTGGCATGGAGGATGTCCGCCTGCCGTCCTTCAGCTCGCAGCTCTGCCGCCACGTCGGGTCCGAAGAACCGAACGATGGTAGGGATCCCCTTCTTCACGGCAACCTGAGCCACGTTCGCAGCGGGGTCTATGCCCAGCACCTTCACGCCGTGACCAACGTAGTGTTGAAGAAGGTAGCCGTCATTGCTTGCGACCTCTAGCGCGAGGCTGCGGGAACCCAGCTCCTGCTGCTCGACCATCCGTGCGACCAGAGTCTCGGCTTCGCGCACCATCGTCTCCGAATAAGAGGAGAAGTAGGGGTATTCCATGAACAGGTCCTCCGGAGGCACGGACTCCGTGATCTGCACGAGGGTGCAATGGCTGCAGAACGCGAGGTCGAGTGGGAAGGTCTTCTCCTGCTCGGTGAGGTTCCTCTCGGTCACCAACGCATTGGCGAGCGGCATCCGCCCCAGCGAGATGATCTCGGTGAGCCCGCTCCTGCCGCACACCAGGCAAGCGCGCTGGTTGGCGGTCCCGGGTTGTCTGCCCCGCGGAGGTTCATTCATCCCAAAGGCGGGATCGCGTCCCACGACAGGCGGGGGTTGGACCGGTCCCTCTCGCTGAGGATCGGGTCGTCGAGCGACCACGCGATGCCCAGGGCGTCATCGTTCCACGCTAATCCGTGCTCGTCGCGACCGTCGAACTCCCTGGTGAACATGTACAGCATCTCCATGTCCTCGAGCGCCAGGTAGCCGTGGGCGACCCCCGCCGGGATGTACAGGGTGGCCGGGGTGGCCGCGTCTAGCTCGAGCGTGAGGGTGATGGGACGACCCTGACCGGGCCGGAGATCGGCGAGTGCGACCTGTGCGCGTCCGCTCAGCACGTACCACAGATCCGCTTGATGCCGGTGGAAGTGGAGCCCTCGCAGGACGTTCTTCCGAGAGCGAGAGACGACCGCTTGTGGGAAGTCGTGGTTCGACCGGGACAGGCGGTGGATCTCGACGAGGCGTCCGCGCTCGTCCTCGTGCGGCTGCAGCCGGTCGAGGATGACTCCCTCGATCCCATCGGACGCGTGATCAACCACCCGGGGCTCCGGTCGTCGCTTCGTCCGCGTCCGGATAGAGGGACTCCGACTCCCCGATCAGCTCGGTCCACCAGGCCTCGTTCGCGCGATACCACTGCACCGTGTCGCGGATGCGGTCTTCGAACGCTCCGGGGGCCGTCCAGCCCAGGTTGCCAATCTTCGTGCAGTCGACCGCGTAGCGCCTATCGTGCTGCGGCCGGTCGTAGCGGGTGAGATAGACCACGTCCGCGGGTGCGCCTGCGGCCCTAGCGATGGTGCGAGCCACCTCGAGGTTCGTCCATTGGCGCCCCCGGGGGCCGACGTTGTAGGTCTCCCCCGGCGTCCCACGTCTCGCCAAGAGTCCGATCGCATCGACCGCATCCTCGACGAACATCCAGTCCCGTACCTGCGCGCCGTCGCCCCAAACGGGCACCCGCGCACCCCGAAGTGCCCGGATCGTCCAGCGGGGGATCGCCTTCTCCGGGTGTTGCCAGGGCCCGAAGCAGTTCGTGAGGCGGGCGACGACGACGGGGACGCGGTCCATGAAGGAGCGGGCGATGTCGTCGGCGACGGCCTTGCTGCGAGCGTAAGCGCTGGTTGCCCTGCCCTCCCCGGGCTCCTTGTCCTCTTCACGGAAGGCGTCCCCGTCGCACGGACCGTAGACCTCGTCCGTAGAGATGTGGACGACGCGCGGCGAGGTGGTGCGGAGCGCCGCCCGGAGCACCATCTCGGTACCGACGACGTTGCTCCGGAAGAAGCGAGCGGGGTCGGTCTCGCTGCGTGTCACATGGCTCTCGGCCGCGAAGTGAACGATGAGCGTCGGTCGCTCTCGTTCCACCAGACTGATGATGCCGGGATCGGAGACGTCGCTACGCACGGTGCGGACGAACCTGCGGGCTGAGGCCAGACGACGCTCGTCACCTGCATAGGTCCCGAGATCGACATTCACGACATCGACGCCTTCGAAGGCCAGTCTACGGACGAAAGCTGATCCGATGAATCCCAGACCCCCAGTGACGAGCACGCGCTCCTCGGTCACGCCGCGGCCACCTCCTTGAAGATCCCGGCAAGGCGAGGGGCGATCACAGCGAGGCTGAAGCTTCGCTCCACCACGGCGCGGCCACGACGGCCCATCTGGCGTCCGAGCTCTCGGTCGGCGTGCAGCGCGGTCAACGCGTCCGTCCAGTCGTCGAGGCCGGCCGCGGGGAAGCCCACCTCGTCGTGGGCGAGCACGGAGGCGTTCATACCGACCGGCGAGGCGATGACCGGTAAGCCGCAGCTCATGTACTGCAGCATCTTGAAGCTTCCCTTGCCCCGCGACCACTCGTCATCCGCGAGGGGCATGATGCCGACGTCCATCCGAGCCACGGCTTCGGCTTCCACGCGTGGCGACCACGGGATGAAGCGCACTTTCTCCGGGGGTATGCCTCGCAGGGTGGGAGGACGGTCGGCGACGACCAGCAGCTCGGCGTCTTCCACACCCGCGACGAAGCGTTGGAGAGGTTCCTCGATCTGCTGAAGGAACCGGAAGTTCGTGCTGATACCCGTCCACCCGACGACGAAGCGCGCTCTGGCCGTGGTGGCCTCCGCCACCGGACGCCACCGGTCGGTGTCGACCGCGGTCGGCACCACCCGGATGTCGCGCGCGTGGCCGGAGAACCACTCGGCTACGTGGTCGTTCACGACGACCATCACGTCGGCCCTCCTTGCGATCTTGCGTAGCCAACCCCCGTCGTCGCGGGCAACCAGCCATATAGCGTCGTCGACATCCCACACGAGGGGTCGGCCCAGCACTCGCTCGAGGCTCGGACGGCCCGGGAGCAACTCCCGCTCGAGCCACGTCACGTCACCCCGCCAGCTTCCTACGACCCCCGGCGCACGGGCCACCAGCTTGGCTCCCTCCCACGCCCCGTAGATAGGTCGCGCCCACGGGCCACCTTCCCCTGGAAGGCCCCGTATCGTCGAGTACTTATCGATAGCCGGCACGTACTCCCGCACGGCGATGCCGGCATCCCTCAGGGGTGCTTTGTGCTGCCGGATGCGGAAGCGACTGGACGGCACGTTCCTTCCTGAGGTGAGCGCCGCTACGCGGATCATCGAGCAGGACGCGCCCAGAACGTCATGCGGCCCGTTCGGCGGAGGGCGGCGAGGACCAGCGCGAGCGGGTAGGCGAACAGGTGCTGTCGTCCCGGTCGGGTGGGATACCCGGTCAGACGGCTCGCCAGCCGGGGAGCCCGCCCCCGATCCTGAAGCAGATATCCCAGGCTCGCCACGGGATCGGAAACGAGTCGTTGATGGACCAGCCGCTCTAGCTTCCATCCCGCGTGGTCGAGCACCACGGCCAGCGTGCTCGGGGTGTAGTGGAAGAGATGGTGCGGCAACGACAGCGAGTACCAGGCACCGCCGAACGCGCGCAGCTGCCACGTGCCGGCATCGGGCGTCGATCCGACGAGCCATCCGCCGGGCTTCACCCACCCCCGCAGCTTCTGCAGCGCGGTGATCGGGTCGTGAAGGTGCTCGAGGACCATCCATCCGACGGCAAGGTCGACGGGGCGCGCCGGGGGAACCGCGGATTCCAGAGACGCGGTCTGCACGGAGAACCCGAGAGAGCGGGCTCTACCAGCCGCGGTGGCAGAAGGCTCGATCCCCTCGACCTCCCAGCCACGCGAGGACATGCGGTTCAAGAAGCTTCCCGACGCGCATCCGATCTCTAGCATCCGCCCGGGTGCCAGCGGGGGGAGGAACTCGGTCCGCAGATCTATCAGCCCGAGCAACCGACGCTTCCATGCAGGCCGCGGGGCGACCGGCTCGGGCTCGTCGACCCGGGTTCCGAGATAAGGCCCGTAGTCGTCCGGATAGTAGGCGCCTATCGACTCAGGGGTGGGTCGCGGATCCGTCCTCATCAGACCGCAACCCCTGCATCGCACCACGCGGAACTCGCCCGGCGACCCATGGAGCCGGTCTCGACCCGTCACCACCGGCTCGTCGTCAGGGGCGCACCCGACCGGGCACCCAGAATCCTCTAGCGGTCCCACCGACGTCCCACGCATCGTCCTGCATTACAACGCATCGATTTCACGGTAGGAAACGAGGATGGTCTCGGGCGAGCCGCATCCGGTTCCCCTTCCGGATAGATCGGCCCGGCCTCGTATCTCGGCCCTAGGCGCCCACGCCATCATGACCAAGATCGCCGTGTACGCGCTCGGCCTGGGTACCTCTCTGCTGATAACCCGAGCGGTCGGAGCTGCCGGAAGGGGTCAGTACTACCTCCCCGTCACCCTGGTCACCATCGCCTATTACCTGGGGAACATGGGCACACAGCAGGCTCAGTTCCGGCGATGGGCAGAGAGACAGGGACACGCCGATCACTTCGTGACCGCAGGGGTTGTATTCGCGATCGGCTTGGGGGGGCTTGCCGCGCTCGTCTCCTGGGCGCTCTTCTCTCTGTTCGGCTCGGAGCTGCTGCCGGGCGTATCCGCTCGCTATGTGGTGATCGTGCTCCCACTCATCCCGATCCTGGTCCACTCGCTATCGGTCAGCGGACTGCTCACTCTCGCCGGGCGGTTCCCTCATACGAACAACGCCGTGCTGCTCGGAGCGATCGCGCAGCTCGTCGGCACGGCTGCCTTGTTCTTTACGGGTCGGTTGACGGTCCAGGGGGTGCTGCTCCTGTACGGCGTCGGCGTCGTGCTGCCCTGGTTGCTCATGCTGAGGACGGTGCGCGCAGTGGGGCGATTCGTGTGGCCTATCCCGTGGCGCTTCGTCCTGGACCAATTGAAGGTCGGCGCTCAGATCGAGCCTTACGTCATCTTCATGTATCTGAATCTGAGGATCGACGTGTTCTTCGTCGCTCGTTACATGGACCTGGTGGCGGTTGGGATCTACTCGATCGCGGTCATCTTCGGCGAGTTGATCTGGGTGGTCACGGACTCGTTGGCGGGCTCGGTCTACGAGCGGCAGTTCAATGCGGTCCCGGACGAAGCGGTCGATGTCACCTTACGTGCCGCGCGGATGAACCTTCTCCTGGCCGTGATCGTGGGTCTGGTTATCGGTCTCGTTGCACAGCCGGCCATCCCGTTCCTGTTCGGCGACGAGCTCACCCCGGCTCGGACCGTCGTTTGGGCTCTACTGCCGGCGGCGGCCGCCATGGGCGTGTGGCGGCCGCTCGGGGTCGCGCTGCTCAGGTTCGGCGCGCCGTGGTTGCAGCCCTTCGTGGCGTCCGTCGCCTTGGTGGTCAACCTGGGTGCCAACGTCGTCCTGATCCCGCGTCTCGGGATCGTGGGTGCCGCCCTCGCATCTCTGCTCAGCTACGGGGTAGGAGCGCTGCTTGCCGCGGCCTGGTTGGTCGTCAACCGGTCGGTATCGATCCGGCAACTGCTTCCCGGTCGTGCCGAGGTCGAGCAGTTGATCGGCTTCGTCACAGACCAACGGGCGCGCCGAGAGTTCCTCCAGCTGTTCGCTCGTTAGAGGCGGTTGCGCGGCCCTCGATCGCGCGCGAGGGACCACAGACGTCTTTTCTTGTGTCCGGTTAGGACCTCGGCATACATCTGCTCGGTCTGCTCGACGACCCGCTCCCATCCGAATCCAGCCGCGCGATCTATGGCGGCCTTACTCATCCGTGAGTGCCGGACCGGGTCGTTCAGCAGCGCGAGGGTCGCCTCGGCTATCTCCCCTGCGTCGGAGCCACACAGCATGCCGTCGATGCCGTGACGGACGAGCTCCGGGATCCCTCCGATCCTCGTTGCGACGACCGGCCGTCCCATCGCCATGCCTTCCAACAGGGAATTGGGCACCCCCTCGTGTTCGGACGTCAGCATGACGAGGTGAGCGCGCGCGACGAAGGGGCGGGTGTCTCGGACCTGGCCGCAGAGCTCGACGTTCTCCTCCAGGTCCAACGCCGTGACGAGCCCCAGCACGGCTTCTCGTTCGGGTCCGTCCCCCACGAGCAGCGCTCGGACCTGGGGGGTCTTATCCGCAACGATGCGCAGGGCTTCGAGGAAGAGCCCGTGCCGTTTGTATGCGATGAGGTTCGCTACGAAGGCGATGGTGGGCTGGTCGAAAGATGGCATCTCCACCGGCCGGAAGTGGTCGAGGTCCACCCCGTTGTAGATCGTTCTGCTGGGCGGGGGCCACCTGTCCTCCCGGGCGGTGATCTCGGCCAGGTCGTTCGAATTACACACCAGCAGGTTCACTCGTCGGTGCGCGAACGCTTGGGCCATCCGGAGCACGCTCGAGTTGTGGAACCGGTCGTTCCGCCCGCGCCGCGAGGCTACGAGGGGAAGGTGCCGGGGGATGGCCAGCGCCGCGATGATCTCCGAATGGTCCAGGTGAGCGTGCACGAGGTCGACGCCGAGCACCTTGATCGCGCGCCGGAGCCTCCATACCGCCGGGACCAGGCCCAGGTAGCGGCGCGCCCTTCCTCCCCAGGTGGACCCGATGATGACCGGTGGGCGTGGCAGCTGGTCCCTCAATGGGCCTTGATCGAAGAACAGCGCGACCACGTGGCTCAGAGGCGCGGAGGAGCGAACGATGAACTGGACGAGCTGGTGCTCCGTGCCGCCGAGCTCCAGGGTCGCGATCAGATGCAGGACCACCGGTCGCTCGATGGGGGAGACTGCTTCACCGCCATCGATGGGGGTCTCACGGGGCTCCTGCATGGAGCGCCTGATACTAGGAGTGATGCGCGATCTTCCCTTACGTCTCCGGGCAGGGGTTTCGGCCAGGGGTGGTCTGGTGCTGCCTCTCGCGGTGGGGATCTCGCTGAGGCTGGTCACCGTGGTCGCGTTAGACCGCTGGGTCGGCGCGTTCGCTTTCTTGGACGACCGAATCTACGACGCGGTGGGTTGGTCCATCGCGCGCGGATGGCGTGGGTCGCCGGCCTCGGCGGTCGATATCGAGGCCGCCGCTGCTAACGCGGCGTACGGGTTCTACCTGTATGTGGCTGCGATCTACTACGTGGTCGGCCGGCAGTGGATCGTCGTCAAGCTGGTCGGAGCCATGATCTCCGGTCTCGTCGTTCTCGCAGGAGCCTCCGCAGCGGGACGTATCGGGGGTGCAGGTCTGAGGCAACCAGCGGCGTGGCTGCTGGCTCTGTACCCCAGCGCGGTGTTCTGGGGCGCGGTCGGCCTCAAGGACGGTGTCCTCGCCACACTTTTCCTGACGGTCGTCGCGCTGTGTCTGGGCCCGCTGTCACTCGGTCGGCTCACACTTGCCGCCGGACTCACGGCGGTCGCATTCGTGACCCGGCTGCCTCTCGGCGTTGCGTGCCTCGTCCTGGTCGCGCTCGTCGTGGTCCGTGCGGCACTGTCCCGGCGCGCCGATGCACCGCGACCCTCCCGGCGCGCCCTCCTCGTGGTGCGGCTGCTCGCCCTGGTGATCGTGACGAGGCCCCTCCTCGGTTTCGTATACGGGTTGGTGACCACCGGGATCGCCGCCGCGCCGGTGGCCCAGGCAGCGGAGGGACCGGTCGTCTTCGACTTCACCCCCTCCCTGTGGACGCTGGCGCGCGGCTTCCTCGGGCCGTTCCCGTGGGCGTTCGACGAGGCCGCCGGGTCGGTCTACCGGCTCCTCTACCCGGGAGTGGTGCTGTGGATCGCGCTCCTTCCCGCGGCCGCCGTTGGGGCGTGGCATGTCATGCGCCGTGGAGGGTCGCCTCAGCGCGCCGCGCTCGCCGCGATGGCCCTCTACCTCGCGCAGTACTTCGTCGTCTTCAACTACGGTGACTTCTTCAGGCAGCGATTCGTCGGAGAGGTCTTCTTCCTGGTGCTGGCTCTGGTCGGGTTCCATCGCAGACCGCGGGCATCGATGGCGTGGACGGCCGTCGGTCTCGCCGTCGTGAGCCTGGCCGCGCTCGTCCAGGCGGGGACGTTGCCGGTCCCGTGGGCGGGCGCGCTCGCTCTAGCCGCGGCGGTCATCGTGGTCCTAGGGCTTCGTTCGCCGGCGTCTCCCGAGGCGGCCTGAGCGGTGTGTGGCATCTGCGGGTTCGCCGGGTCCACGGAGCGCGCGGGCGAAGCCGCCGCCCGGCTCGACGCCATGGCGGGGGCG
>JBHENN010000079.1:0-6408 GCA_046262015.1 Actinomycetota bacterium
CCCACGGCCGACCCGACGCCCGATCCGGGCCAGACACCCACCGCGAAGCCCGACAACCACGGAGCGGCGGTCTCGACCGCCGCCCGGTGCCCGGTGAAGGGCAAGGCACACGGCGAGCTGGTGTCGTCGATCGCCCGCAACAAGGACGCGACGGTCGCCGATGCCGAGGCTGCATGCGCCGCCGCCGTCGCCGCTCAGGAGGCTGCGCCCGCCAAGGCGAAACCCGCCAAGCCCGCGAAACCCGCCAAGCCCGCGAAGCCGGCCAAGCCCGCGAAGCCGGAGAAGCCGAGCAAGCCCGAGGGAGCCGGCAAGCCCGAGGGAGCCGGCAAGCCCGGCTAGACCAGATCCCAAGGAGCGAAGGCTAGGTCTCACTCCGCCGGCGGCGCGGGCGCCGTACCCGTTCAGCTCGCGTCTCCGGGTTCTGCGACGATGGACCGGTGAAGGCTTCGCGCGGAGCTCGCCGGCGCGCCGTGGTGTGGCTGCTCCTCGTGTTGGGGGGCTCGCTGCTGGCGGGCCCCTCGGCGCGGGCTCAGCAGGAGGGCCGGCCGGTCGTCTCGCTCGCCGAGGTCGAGGGCGCGATCGACCCCCCCACCGCCGACTTCCTCGCCAGCCAGATCGCGGCCGCGCAAGGTCCCGACACGATCGCGCTGATCATCCAGCTCGATACGCCGGGGGGTCTAGCCACCTCGATGCGAGACATCATCCAGGCCGAGCTCGACTCGGAGACCCCGATCGTCGTCTGGGTCGCTCCGCGCGGCGCGCGCGCGGCGTCGGCGGGCACGTTCATCGCGTACGCCGCCCACCTCACCTACATGGCCGGCGCGACCGAGATCGGCGCCGCCACGCCGATCGACCTGGCGGGGGACGCCTCCGGGTCACTTCCGACGAAGGTGATCAACGACGCGGCCGCATTCCTGCGCGAGATCGCGATCGAACGCGGGCGTAACCCGGATTGGGCCGAGGACGCGGTCCGCGAGGGCGCGTCGATCGGCGCTACGGAGGCCGCCCGGATCGACGTGGTCGACGGCATGGCGTCGTCTCTGTCGGAGCTGCTCGAGGCGCTGGACGGTCAGACCGCCGGCCCCGGAGGCGAGGTCCTCGAGACGTGGGACCACGATGAGGGAACCCCGTCCGCGGTCGTGCGCTTCCAGAACATGAACGCGATCCAGGAGCTGCTCCATCTGGTCACCGACCCGGAGATCGCGTTCCTGCTCATCCTGATCGGTACCTTCGGGATCATCTTCGAGCTCTACAACCCGGGCATCGGCCTCGCGGGGCTCCTCGGCGCGGTGTCCCTGCTACTGGGGTTCTACGCCCTCTCGGTGCTGCCGACGAACTGGGCGGGGGTGCTCCTGGTCATGCTCGCGGTCGCCTTCCTGCTGGTCGACCTCCACACGGCGGGCTTCGGCGTCTGGACCGCGGGAGGCGTGGCCGCGCTCGTCGTCGGCGGAGCCATCCTCTTCTCCGGCGCGCCGGCCGAGCTCAGGCTCTCCCCCGGAACCATCGCGTTCGCGGTCGCCCTGACGCTGATCTTCTTCGTCTCGGTGATGACGGCCGCGCTGCGCGTGCGCTTGCGCCGGCCGGTCACCGGCGAGGAGGGCATCGTCGGCACCATCGGAGAGGCGACGACCGACATCGCTCCAGAGGGGACGGTCCTGACCAAGGGGGCCTTGTGGAGAGCGCGCACGATGGAGACCGGGATCGCGCAGGGCGAGCGCGTCAAGATCATGGCGACCGAGGGACTGATCTTGCTGGTCGAGCCTCTCCACGAGAGCCCGGACGGGTGATTCGCTCGTCGAACCTCGCCACGAGAACGGTCAGGGATGAGGTCTAAGCTCCATCCCGGACCGGACCTCTAGAAGGGGGCAGATCATGTCTCAGGCTGTGCTGGTTATCGCGGCGGTGTTCGTGCTGATCCTCCTCGCCGCCGGTATCCGGATCGTGCAGGAGTACGAGCGGGGCGTGATCTTCCGCTTGGGACGAGTGATCGCCGGCGCCAAAGGCCCCGGTCTGTTCTTCATCATTCCCATCGTCGATCGGATGGTGAAGGTCAACCTACAGATCGTGACCCTCGACGTGCCGCCTCAGGATGTGATCACGAAGGACAACGTCACGGTGAGGGTGAACGCCGTCTGCTACTTCCAGGTGTTCCAGCCGGTGAAAGCCGTGGTCGAGGTGCAGAACTATCTCTACGCGACGTCACAGATCGCGCAGACAACCCTCCGCGCGATCCTGTGCAAGGTCGACCTCGACACGATCCTCGGCGAACGGGATCGCTTGAACCAAGAGCTCCAGCGCATCATCGACGACCTCACCGACCCGTGGGGCGTCAAGGTCGTACACGTCGAGATCAAGGATGTGGACCTCCCCCAGGAGATGCAGCGGGCGATGGCTCGCCAGGCCGAGGCAGAACGCGAGCGGCGCGCCAAGATCATCAACGCCGAAGGCGAGTACCAGGCGTCCGAACGACTCGCCCAGGCCGCGGAGGTCATCGCACGCCATCCGATCGCGTACCAGTTGCGTTACCTGCAGACGGTCAACGAGGTGGCCGCCGAGAAGAACTCGACGCTCGTGATCCCGATCCCGATCGAGCTGCTCAAGCCGTTCCAGGCAGCGTTCGGCTCGGATGCGTCGGTGTTCGATCGCTCCGGCGACGGTCAGACCCCGCCCGCCCCGACCGCACCCTCGGCAGGGCCCCCGTCCGCGCCACAGCCGCCCGAAGCGTGACGCGGAGAGGAAGAGGAGGAGAGAGAGGGGTCTAGCGCGAGACGCGGAACGCGTTCGGCACGAAGCGGAAGCCCTGCTCTTCGATGTTGAGGCACGTCGACTCGAACTGGGTGTAGGTCGCCAACGCCTTGGCGTGGGCGACGCCCGGGCGTGTGTAGGGCTCCAGCCTCACCCGGATGATCGCCTTGCCGTTCGCATCGGTCGTACCGAAGCCCGGTAGGAACACGAGACCCACCTGGACCCCGATGCCCACGCCGACGCCTTCGGCCGGCAGCGACATCGGCGGTTCGCCGAGCGGGATCTGCTGACCGAGGGGGTCAGTCTCCCCGGGGCGGGTGACGGTCACCTCGAACTTCGCGGACTGACCGATCCGATACGACTTGCGCAGCGGCTTCATCGTCACCTTGAGCGTCGTGAGGATGATGGTTTCGCTGCGACAGCCCCGCGCCATGGCGGCGCGCGTGGCCGATCCCTCGGGCGAGGCGGCGGCGGGGAGCGCGCCGGCGGCGATCACGGCCGAGGTCGCCAGGGCGACACCCCAGCGCTTCGATCGGTTCAGCGCCGTCCGTCTCATCCCCGTCATCTCCTAGTCGTGACCGTGACCGAGCTTGAACAGCTTGAAGAGGTTCCTCGGCGCGTCCACTATAGGCAGGATCAGCCTCGTCTTCGCTTCTTCCCAGTTGACCCGCACATATACGCAGTTGTCCTGGTTCCCGGTCGGGTCGGGGATCTGCTCGCAGCCGGGGTAGGCCTTCGGGACGGACCACTCGTTGATCTCGGTCTGGATGTTCAGACCGATGTAGTGGCCCTTCTTGAACGTGTAGTCCTGGGGCTTGGTCACGATCGTCGACATGAACGGCTTGCCGGGCTCGACCTCGACCTGCTTGCTCAGGGACTTGCGGTAACGAGAGTCGAGCCACCCGCGGGTCACCCCGACGACTCCCTTCGGATCGGTCGAGACGTGCATGTTGCCGACCTGCCTGTGCACGTCGGGGTCGACGTCCACGATGCTCGGCGTGAACGTGATCCACCTGCGATAGACGGTCGAGTACACCTGCACCTTCACCTCGCCGAAGATGCGCGCGTCCCGCCGGAAGAGGGGGCTCTCGAACCAGGCCCACTCGTGGTTGCTGCGGCCGTGATGGTTGGCGTGGGACTCGGTGTTCACGCCGAATGCCGGGAAGCGCTTGGCCGTGGGCTCCTGTCCCGGGAAGAAGATCGGATCGTGCGGCAGCGCCAACCATTCGTAGTCCCCGATCTCGCTGGGAGGGAACTGCTGCACGATCAGCTCGACGTTCCGCACCTTCGGCCACTTGCCGGAGGACCATCCGCCGGGTCCGTCGTAGGTCGCCGTCTGACTCGTGACGTCGGGCATCCTGGAGATGCCGTTGTCGACGCCCTTGAGGTAATGCGCGAACCAGGCGTCGACCGTCTGGGCGTACTTGCCCGTGGGCGTCCCGTGGTCGTCCCAGCGACTTCCCATGAACAGTTTGCGGTTGGGTGAGTTCCTGAGTGCGCGGTAGAGGTCCACGGCATGGTCCGGCTTGACGTTCCAGTCGCCCCAGTTGTGCGCCACGAGCACGGGGATGTCGATCTTGTGCGCGTCCTTCACGTAGTCACGCTGGCGCCAGAAGGCGTCGTAGTCGGGGGTGTCGTCGTAACCCCGCTGGGTGTGCTCGATCTCGTCGCACGGGGTGATGGTCGACTGCACCCGCTCGGCCCAGCTCGGGTCCTGGACGTCCAGCGGCGGCGGCAGCGCGAGCCCGAAGTCGAACGCCACCGGAGCGTGGAAGCCTTCGTCGTCGAGTGCCGACGCGCCTTGGTGGCTGACGACCTCGTTGTTGTAGAGATAACGGATCCCGCCGGAGTAAGCGTAGTGGTACCAGCTCGAGACCGCCGCTTCCGGCACGATCGTGGTGAGATGCGGGGGCCGGGTGACCGCCGCTCCGGTCGCGGTTGCCCCGTCGTAAGCCCCGCCGATCATCCCGATCTTGCCGTTGGACCATTTCTGCTTAGCGATCCACTCGATCAGCACGTGTGCGCTCTGCTTCTCGCGGGTGCCGCCGTAGTCGTAGCAGCCGCCGGAGTTGCCGGTGCCGACGACGTCGGCCACGACGCGGATGTAGCCCTTCTCGTTCCACCGGGCGGCGTCGCCGGTCCGGTTGCCGTCGGCCGCCGCGTTCGCGGCCGAATAGGGCGAATAGGTCAGGATCACCGGCCCCTTGAAGTTCTCGGAGGGCTTGGCAACCTCGACGAAGATGTCACCTTGCTTGGTGGGGACGATGACGGACTGCCGCACGGTCTGGGCGGCCGCAGGCGCGGCGGGGGCGGCCAGCAACGCCGCGACCAGCGCGGTGCCGAGCACCGTGGACCCGGTTCTGCCGACTCGCATGGTGGTCCTGACCTCCACTTTCGCCCGTTCTGTTATGTCGTCGGATGTTCGAACCCGCCTCGGGGGCCGGATGTTCCTCTTGGTTCCTTACCCACCATGGTTCTCCCCGCCCCCGGTCGGTCCTGCCCGGGACCCTGGTCGGGGACTGGGTAGGCTCTCGGCTCGGTTCCGACCCCGGGGGGCAGGATGAACATCGTCTTCAACGGCTCCGAGCGCCCGACGCTGGGAGTCGAGATCGAGGCCCAACTGGTGGATTCGTCCGGTGCCCTGGTGACGGAGCCGGCGGCGACCACGCTCCTGAGCGAGCTCGACGACCGCTTTTTCAAGCACGAGCTGCTCGAGTGCACCGTCGAGGTCATCACCGGCATCTGCGACAACGTCGGGGACGTCCGCAAGGATCTGGGCGGCAAGGTCGAGCAGCTGATCGAGACCGCCGAACGCCACGATTACCGGGTGCTGTGCGCCGGCACGCATCCCTTCTCCGCGTGGACCGATCAGACCGTCTCGCCGGACCCGCGCTACCACCGGCTGATCGAGGCGTGTCAGTGGACCGCTCGGCGCCTTCTGATCTTCGGGGTTCACACCCACGTCGGCGTCGCGTCCGGCGAGCAGGCGATCGCCATCTCGAACAGCCTGGCGACGTTCATCCCGCACTTCCTCGCCCTGTCGACGTCGAGTCCCTTCTGGCACGGGCGCGACACCGGTCTCGCCTCGGCGCGTTCGAAGGTCTTCGAGTCGCTCCCAACCGCAGGCCTCCCCTACCAGCTCAAGAACTGGGGCGAGTTCCAGCGCTTCATGCGCACGCTGATCGGGGCCGGCACGATCCGCAGCATCCGCGAGGTGTGGTGGGACATCCGGCCCCACCCGAGCTTTGGCACCCTCGAGCTGCGCATCTGCGACGGCATCCCGACGATGGAGGAGACACTGTCGATCACCGCTCTGGCGCAGTCGCTGGTGGTGTGGCTGCAGGAGCGTTACTCCAGCGGCCTGGAGCTTCCCGAGCACCAGGCCTGGACGATCCGCGACAACAAGTGGCGGGCCGGTCGCTACGGGCTCGATGCCGAGATCATCCGGGACGAGGAGGGCAACCTCATCTCGCTGCGCCGTTCGATAGGCGATCTGGTCGAGCGCCTCGAGCCCTATGCGGAACGCCTGGATTGCCTCGAGGAGCTGCAGGGTGTGATGGCCATCGTCGACCGCGGGACCTCCTCGGTCCGTCAACGGGAGGTGTTCGAACGCACGGGCGACCTCGCCGCGGTGGTGGACTCGCTTGTGGACGAGCTGAAGCG
>JBHENN010000080.1:0-17499 GCA_046262015.1 Actinomycetota bacterium
GCCAGCTCACGCCCGTCACGCCGGTGCCGTCGTTGCCGTTGGCTGCGATCGTCCCGGCGACGTGGCTCCCGTGCCCGTTGAGGTCGCGGGGATCGTTGTCGTCCTGGACCCAGTCCCACCCTCGCCAGTCGTCGACGTAGCCGTTGCCGTCGTCGTCGAGCCCGTTGCTCGCCTTGGTGCCGCCCTCGCCGGGGTTGGCCCAGACGTTGGGAGCTAGGTCGGGATGGTCGTAAGCCACGCCCGTATCGGCCACGGCGACGGTGATCGTGTCGCTCCCTGTTGTCGTATCCCACGCCTCCGGCGCGTTGATGTCGGCCCCCGCCATGCCGGCGCTCCCATTGATCGACTGGCCGGTGTTGTCGAGTCCCCATAGCTCCGCGAAACGGGGATCGTTCGGGGTCGTAGACGACATCGTGTAGATGTGGTTCGGCTCGGCGTACAGAACCGCGGGGCGGTTCTCCAACGTTCGCTGCGCGTCGACCACCGTGGCCGAAGGCGGCAGCCGGAGGAGCTCGGTCCCCGGGGCCACCCGGCGTGCCACCTCGGCACCGATCGCCGAGCGCGCGCCCTGCCGCTCGTCGGCGGAGGCGCCGGGCTCGAAACCGACCAGCAGCTGCTTGGGCACGAACGGGCGCTGGAGGATGTTCTCGAGGGACGACGGACCGACGGCGGCTCCGGCGAAGGGGGCGCGTGCATCTGGGTCACGGCCGAGGGGCGGGGTCACCCTCTCCGGGGCGCTGCCGGATCCCGGCGAGGTGGGAGCGGGACCCTCCTGCCGGACGACGGCCACCGTCGCCGTGCCGGCGAGGACGACGGACAGCGCGATCCCCGCTCCCAACCACACCCGGGAGGTGCGGCGGAGATCCTGGAAGAGCGCTCGCAGCTTTCGCATCTATCCCTCTCTCGCACACAGACTTCTCGGAAGCGACACGGTTCGCCGTGGGCGACGCACAGCGCCGCTATCTGTCCCGGAGACCCCCTCTGGGACGCATCCACGACACCTCGGGGCGAACGTTCCCTGTGACGTTGGTTCGAAACGCACGGCCGGCCCGGATGGGTCGTCGATGCGATGCGCGCTTCGCCCACCCGACACCGTGCACGCCATGATGGAGGACTATCGAGCCGGTCTCGGGGTCGATAGGGAGAATGACGCCAAGGACATGGCCGAGGGCCGGCAGATCGACTGCCCGGTTCTATTCCTCTATGCGTCGGACGACGACATGGTTGAGCGCCCGTTACTCCACGGCGATCTGGTCGAAGGCGGGCATCCCGAACAACTGGTCATATTCGAAGTTCTCCAGATCGCTGGAGATGATCAACGTGGAGCTCCCGTAGGCGTACGGAACCCAGGGGACGACCTCCTGCATGAGGTACTGATCCAGCTCGGCCCAGCACTCGAACTGCGCCGCACCGAAGAGCGGTAGGCACGCATCGATCCGATCATCGACGTTCGGCACCTTGGTGACGTCGTACCCCCACCCTTCCAACTGCTCGGGAGTCGCGCCGACCAGCGACCCGTTGGCGAACTCCTCGGTTATCGCGAACGGACTGTAGAACTGCTCGACGAAGAAGCTCGCCGCGCTCATCTGCGTCTTGACCCACCCGGCCCCGATGGACATGGGCGTTCGGTTCGTTGGGTTGAAAAAGGCTTCCAAGTGATCCTCGACGACCTCGACGTCAAGGTCGATGCCGATCTCCGCGAGGTCGGATCGAACGGACGCTCCCAATCTCTCCTCGCCCGGACGGACGACAGCACGGACGCGAGCGCAAACCCGGCTGTCGCAGACCCCGTCACCGTCCTCGTCGTAGCGGGATGCGCGCATCTCGGCGCGCGCCGTCGTCACGGCCCCACTCCCTTCGGGTGTGGCATAGGGGTCGTAGTCGACGAGCAGGTTGTCGATCACGCTGTTCGGAAGCATGTGGGTAGCCATCGACCTCGCGCTGAGCCCTCCCGACAGTTCCAGCATCCTTTGCTTGTCGACCACGAGATTGAGAGCCTTCCGCACGTGTACGTCGTCGAAGGGCTTGACCGCGAGGTTCATGACGATGCCGCGCACGAGGTCGAAGTCGCCTAGGCGCACGTCCGTCGCACCTCCGGGAGCTTGCGCATCGCGGATCTGACCGTCGCTGAACTGGGGCGGGGGGATCAGATGGAGAGCGAGGTCGGCGCGTCCGTTCGAGATCTCCGCAACTGCGTCCTCGGTGGAAGGGGCTGTCATGAGCTCGATCCTGTCGGCATAAGCCGGACGGAGGACGAGGGGGTCCGATCGCTCGTCCCACGCCGGGTTGCGCACGAGGATCATCCTGTTCCCCGGGTCGAATCCGCGCGCGGGCTCCGGCTCGGGACCACCTAACGAGTAGTCGACATGGTCGCCCCCCTCCAGCATGTACGGCCCGGAGGACACGAGATATGGGCCGTACTCCGCGAGGCCTTGAGCGATACCGAACCGCGCCGTGGGATCGTCGGGATGCGGCGGGAGGGGCGACGCGATCGGCAGAGCGAGGCGCGCTCCGAGATCGCCGGCCGGTCTCGTGACCTGGATCACCAACGTGTGAGGGTCGGGGGTCTCGAGTCCGGATATCGTGCGCGCGCTACCCGCCGTGTACTCCTCGGCCCCCACGATGTCACCGAAGAGGAACGGACCCAACTTCTCCGCGTTGCTCGGAGCAAGCGCACGGTGGAAGCTGCGGACGAAATCCTGTGCCGTGATCTCGACGTCCTCCAGGGGTGGGCCGTAGGTAACTCCCTCTCGGAGTCGGAACGTCCACGTCCTTCCGTCGGGTGAGATCGTCGGAAGCGCGCGCGCGAGGTCGGGATGCAGGACGGCTCCACCCTCGTCGGCCGATCTACCGTTGTGGCTCAGCAGCGTCCGAGCGAGACAACACCGCAGCAGCTCCCACGACTCCGTAAGGGTCTGGTCTCTGTGAGGGTCGAGAGCCTCGGGAAGATCCCCCTGCGCCATGAGCCCTACGAACGGGTCCGGCCTGGCGACGACGAGGACCCGGACGACGCCGCCCCGCGGCACGTCGCCGCCGGACGAGCGCTGGGATACCTGTTCCGAGACCTCTGGCGAGCAGGATGCCGCGATCGACGCGAGCGCGACGATCACCAAGGCTCGAGTAGAGCGTGGCGCCGTCATCGGCCCAGCGCGATCCACAGACCGGTTCCCGATGAGATCAGATCGTGAGGGATCCCCGGCAAGGTGATGACCGTGTCTTCCTTCAGGGAGTGTGGATCGATGCGCGACAACCTGCCGCGTTCGCCGATCACCCACACCGCGTCGTCACCCACACCGATCGCCACGGGTCGCTGATCCAAGCCGACCGTGGCGATGATCGAGAGGTCCTTCGCGTCGATCACCGCGACCTTCTGATCGAGCTCGCTCGCCGCCCAGATCCGATCGAAGCCGTACGCGACGTCGCTCGGACGCACTGTCAAGGCGACCTCCCCCATTCGTTTGAGGGACACCGGATCCAGTTGCCACACGCTGGAGCCAAGCGAATTGACGATCCACAGCGCGTTCTCCGCGAGGACGAGATCCTTGGGAGCCTCGCCCGTCCTCGCACGCGACACGATCGTTCCGACGTCCGGATCGACCCGGGCGGTGCGCTCGCCCACTTCGTCGAGGACCCACGCGGATTCGTCGTCCGCGGCGATCGCGTCGACACCGTGTCCGAGAGCGATCCTGTCCTCGAAACTGTCCGTGGCCGTCGACAAGCGCTGGAGCGTCTCGTCACCCAAGCCCTGCGCGCCAAAGCCGAACGTCACCCACACGGAACCCGGAGCGTTTGCTATCGACGTCGGAGGCCCGGGCAACCCGATCGTCTTGGCTATCGTTCCGTCGTCCGGGTCGATCGCGTGCAGCGTGTTGTCTCCCGTCCCAACCCACACCACGCCGTCTTCCGCGAGAGAGAGCGAGGTCGGGTTCTTTATCGACGCGGCGGCGGCGACTTCGTTCGTCGCCGGATCGAAGCGAACGACGCTGTTGGCCGTGACGCGAACCTTTGAGGAGCGTCCATTCGCGATGACCACGCCGGCGACGACGGCAGCGATGAGGGCCGCGGCGACTCCCAGAATCGTCATCGGTCGCCGACGGGCCGCTCGGTCCGCGGGTTCGGCCGCGGCGACCTCCTCCTCGATGTCCTCCCGCGCCATGCGCTCGACGCTCAGGACACGCCACTCACCCGGGACGCCTTTGAGCTCGTGGGTCCCGCGCTCCTCGTAGAGGACGTCCGAGCCCGCGGTGAGGTCCCTGATCGTTCCGGTCACGAGGATCTGGCCGGGTTCGGCCAGCGTCAGGACGCGCGCGGTCGCGTGGACGGTGATCCCGCCGAGCTTCGACCCCATGACCTCGCACTCACCCATGTGGATCGCCGCCCTGATCTCGAGTCCCAGCGGGGCGACCCTGCTCCGGATCGCGGCAGCGCACTCGACCGCCCTGGCGGGACGCTCGAAGGTGGCGAAGAAACCATCCCCCGCGGTGTCGATCTCGCGCCCGCCGAAGCGTCGAAGCTCGGCGCGGACGATCGCGTGATGGCGAGCGAGAAGGTCCCTCCACCGCCGGTCCCCCAACTCCGCCGCCCGCTGCGTGGATCCGACGATGTCCGTGAACATCACCGTCGCGAGCACGCGGTCGGGAGCCGATGTGCGTCGCTTCATGGAAGCAGTCTGAAGGGAATGCCCTGGGTAGGCAATAAGGCTCGCGCCACAGCTGGCCGGACCTCGTGATCTCACGGCTCGCTCTCCGTGGATCGGTGTGAGATGGTGGATGCCGAGTGGGTCACACGCGCACGGACAAGGAGGCGTGAACCATCGCCGAGGTCTTGTTGTTCCACCACGCACAGGGGCAGACCTCGGGCTTCCTCGCCTTCGCCGATCGGCTGAGCGGCGCCGGGCACACGGTGCACGCGCCTGACCTGTACGACGGCCGCACGTTCGCCACGATCGAGGAGGGGGTCGGCTACGCCGGCGAGGTCGGCTTCGGAGAGATCCTTCAACGCGGGATCGCGGCTGCTGAAGGGCTCCCCGCGGAGCTGGTCTACGCCGGCTTCTCCCTCGGGGCCCAACACCTCTTCGCCGACAGCTCGCTGGCGTCTTACGACGCGCACGCGGCCGCGCTCCTCGAACGACGGGTGCTCGCGTTCCTCGCGGGACGCTAGCGAGCCCCGGTCGAGCGCGTGCGACACGCATCTAGGGCAGCGTTGCCTCTCGTCGTCGCCGCGCTCCTCGCTCCGCCATCTCCAAGAGCCGCACGCTCGGCGCCTGCCTCGCAACCTCCCGTCGTCGTGATCGCGGTCGAGGACCTCGACGGCCGACCCGGAGACGAGGTGCTCACCCTGGCGACGCACGGGTCGTCCGGAGGGCGAACGACGTGGTCCGTCCGCGCCCACCGGCTGAGCGATGGGTCGAGGTTGTGGACGCGGAGGTTCACCGACCACTTCCCTCAGGAGTTCCCCCGCCGTGACAGCATCGCCATCGCTGACCTTCGGGGCGGGCCCGGGAGAGAGGTCGTGGTCGTGCACCACCGCGACGGTGTGCCCGGGACCGCCCGGACCACCGTCACCGCGCTCGGAGGAAGCGGACGGGTCCGCTGGCGGGTCGATCTCGGAGACGGGGTCCGCGTCGACCTCGGCTTCGCGGCGGCGAAAGCGGGGCCACTCGGGGCCACGGTAGCGGCCATGCCCGGCGTCGACGGGGACGGGAGGCGCGACCTCCTGGTCTCCTTCGATCCCGGTCCCGTCGCCGAGGCGTGCAACCCTGTCGGTGGCCTTCCGTGCGTGGAGTGGTTCCACCGCGGGGTCAACGCTCAGGTGATCGACGGCCGGGATGGAGAGGTGATCTCCTCGTTCGTGGGGGACCACCACTACCGGTTCGTGTCTGCGGGCTTCTACCCGATGCAGGACCTCTCCGGCGACTCGTCACCCGACATAGTCGAGATCTCCGACGAGGGCGACGTCACGCTGTGGTCCGCCTATGGCGAGGTCCACTGGCAGCGACGCCTGTACGACGCCGGCATACCGGCCGGCGCGGAGCTCGACGGCGACCCGGGGACGCGCGAGATCGTCCTGCAGTGGTGTGGGTTGGAACGCCCGCCGACGGACCCGTTGTTCTTCGGTCCCCCGTGGAGCGGCTTCTGCGCCCTGAACGGCGAGGACGGTGTGGTTCTGTGGCGGCTGAAGGAGCGCGAGCTCCTGGGGGTCGTGGGCGACGCCGACGGCGACCGCTCCGACGATCTGGCGATCCGCACGCGCGGCGGCGTAGCCGTCGTCTCCGGCCGGAACCTTGACGCGATCTGGCGACGGCGGTTCGAGCCGTGGACGAGAGAGCGTGCCGGGCGTTCCAACGTCATGGAGGCGCGCTGCTGCACGCGGCTAGGGCGGGACGCCGTCGGGGACGTGACCCTCCGGGAGGAGATCGTCGACCGCACGCGGGGATCGCGGACGCGCGTCGCCGTGCTATCGGGCGTCGACGGGGCGCTGCGGCGCTCGGCGGTGATGCTCAAGGTCTGCCGTCGCGTCATCGACGGGGCTCTCTGTCCGCACGTCCTTCCGGCCGGGCGCGAGATCGCCGTGCTGGACCACCGCGACGGGCGGCGCCTCGGCGTCACCCTCCTCGACGGCGCGACCCTGCGACGTCTCTGGACCGGTCGCATCGCCGCCCCGGAGAAACGGGGCTACTGGGGCTACGCACCAGCCGCATGGGACGACTTCGGGCGCCCGCCCGGGCTGGCGCTGGGAGAGACACCGGGCGAGCGCATGCTCGTGACCGACTTCATCTACCGCAACGATGCCTGGCTGTCCGCCGTAGCCGCGGTGGACGGAGCAGGCACGAGGTGGCGGATCCCCTAGCCGGTCACCGGTCGCGTCACGACGTCGCGTCTGCCATATCAGCAGCAGCGAGACGATCCCATGTACAGAGCACACGGGCTTCTCGTAAGGGCCGGATGGGTCGCCGCCCCCGGCCGGAACCGGTCGAATCGGGGCGAGCCGGGCAGGTAGGCGCCTACGCTAAAGGCATGCATCATCCGCACCTGGACGTCATGCGGCGGTGGTTCTCCGCATTCGAGACCGGCGACATGGACGCGGCACAGGCCGTAGTGACGTCCGACGTGGTCCTGCACGTGACTCATCCTGCGGAGCTCGCCGGGCGCTATGAGGGCTTCGAGGGCTTCCTGGCCTTCTACGCCCGCAAGCGGGCTCACAGCGGTGCCGGATTCTCATGGGAGGTTGACGACATCCTGGTCAGCGACCGCCATGCCGGCGCGGTGTTCACGCTGACCGACGGAAGGCCCGGCAGGCCGCCGTGGAAGCAGGTCGCCATCTACCGAATCGAGGATGGGCGGATCGCCGAGATACGTCTCGTGGAAGAACCTGGCGACGCGTCCGGTTGAACCACGGCCGGGTCACCACCGTCAACGCGGGAGGCGCGATGGACGAGCTCAAGCAGCGAGGAAGAGTGCGGATCGAGCAAAGTCACAAGCGGGTACGCGCCTTGCTCGATGCAGAGGTCGTCTTCGACACGACCCGTCCGATGCTGGTGTGGGAGGTTCCCTACTACCCCGCCTACTACATCCCCGCCGGCGATGTGATCGCAACCCTGGTAGCCACCGGAGAGACCAAGCGTTCGCCCAGCCGGGGTGAGGCCCAATACTTCCACGTGAAAGTCGGCGCCGCCACGGCTCACAACGCCGCCTGGCGCTACCCGGATTCTCCGATCGAGCAGCTGCGCGATCTGGTGCGGTTCGAGTGGGGTGCGCTGAGCGAGTGGCTCGAGGAGGACGAGCCCATCTACGTCCACCCGCGCGACCCTTACAAGCGCATCGATATCCTCGCGAGCTCGCGGCACATCGAGGTCGTGGTCGGTGGCGTCAAGGTCGCGGACACTCACCAGCCCCGCATCCTGTTCGAGACGAGCCTGCCCCCCCGCTACTACATACCTCTGGGCGACGTACGCATGGATCTCCTACGTCCGAGTGACACCGTGAGCCACTGCCCCTACAAGGGGACGGCGGCTTACTGGTCGGTCGAAGCGGGGGGCGAGGTCGCCGAGGATCTCGTATGGATCTACCGGGCCCCGGTGGCAGAGAGCCAGAAGATCGCAGGACTCGCCTCCTTCTACAACGAGAAGGTCGATCTATATGTGGACGGCGCTCTGCAAGAACGTCCGCGCACGCCTTTCAGCAGACCACGCCCCCCGCAAGAGCCCACCTAACGACGCCGGCCGCCAGCGCCATCTTGGTCGAGTCCGCCCTCTCGTTCCTCGGCTTTGGTATCCAGTCCCCCATCCCGGCGCTAGGCGCGCTAGTGGCTGAGGGGAAGGGTCAGATCCTGACGATGTGGTGGTTGGTGACCTTCCCGGCCTTGTGATCGTCCTGATGTGCCTCGCGATCAATCTCCTAGCCGACTCTTTCCAGGAAAGGGGCCTTACCGATTAGTATCACGGAGCTCCGGGATGTTTCGGGGGGCCCCCCTGCTGGACCATGCCTCTATCAGGCACCTGAGCCTGGATAGTCGAAGGAGGCAGAAAGATGCAGAAGGTGTACGTACCGATGTTCGCCGCAGAACGCGATCCCATCCCCTCCGACACACTGCCATCTTGGCGAGTCGCAGGACTTCGTCGGCCAGGCGCGAAGCTTACTCAGCAGTCGAGGGAAGGGGTGGCGTGAGTCCATCGAAGACTCTGGCGATTGTTGGCGTGCTCGTGGCGGCCTCCCTCGCAGCGAATCAGCCCGCCGCCGAAGCCAAGAAACCAAGTAGACGCGGGCCCAGCTTCCGCCCCCACGTCGTGGTCGCGACCCTCGACACCGGCACCAATCCGTTCCACCCCACGTGGCGCCGCGATGAGCGGCGCCACCCGTCGAAGTACATACCCGGCTACCCAACCTCCGCGCGCCGGCTCGCGCTTCGCCTCGGCGACGGCTACGCGGCCGACGTGAAGGCCTCGCGCACCGCCTTCGAGAACCTCAGCAAGGAGAAGGCGTTTCCGTACTGGGTGCCGGGAACGAACCTCGTTGGTCTGTGGGCGCACGAGACGGACGCGAAGCCGATCTTCGATCACGAGCAAGCAGCGAGTTCGAACGCCACCCATAGCCACGGCGCAGCGGCATCGAGCCAGATTGCCGGTCGGGGTTACGGGATGGCACCCGGCGTCTACCTTGTGGTCGTTGATACCGAGAGCGACGAGGGCCAGGACGCGTACAAGACGAATGGGGAAGCCTTGCGATGGGCCGCAGATCAGCCGTGGATCGACATCATCCACACCAACATCCAAGACCCCGTGCCGCTGAACAACGAGCAGGGCGCGCTCTGGAAGAACTATCCCGACGCTCTCCGCTACGCGGTCGACAAGGGGAAGTTGGTCGTGTCGCCGGGCGGGAACTTCTACGCAGAACCAACCGAGACCAGCCCGCACGCCGGCCCGCCCGGGGTCCTCGCCGCGGGGGCGAACGACAACTGCGGGTACGCCGACTTCTCGAACCCGGACCCACACGTGGTGATGGACGGCTACGGGACCGTTGCGGCCGCTCCCAACGGTTACGGCGATACGAGCTTCGGAGGCACGTCAGGCTCATCACCCCGGATCACCGGCTACGCCGCGCAGCTGCTGCTGCGGATCCGGCGCAGCTTCGGCTACCGAGGCAATACCGCCGACGGAACTCTGGTCATGTTGCCTAAGAAGAAGCGACCGGTCGAGGGCCCGCTTGCGGACGGAAACCTGACCGCCGCGGAGCTCCACGAAGTCATCCGCAAGACCGCCAACCCCAACCCTCACGAATCCAAATACGACGGCGACCAGGTCTTGGGCTGCATTCCGCAGCCGACTGATCTTCCGGCCAGCTTCTATCCGAAGATGGGCTACGGCGAGGTCAGCGAGCACACGATCGACGCCGCGTTCGAGGTCGCCATCGGGAAGTCCCCGATGCAGTCGAGGCGGATAGAGGACCAGTTCTACGGGATCTCGGAAGAATTGCGAGCGCTTTTCTGGGACTGAGCTTCAACCTGACGCTGCGAACCCAATGCTGTGCGACGCGCCTCGCCCTCGATATGAGCGGGGACAGGCCCTTCTGGCCTTCTCAACGCTTCGGACGGCCTTATCGGCGAGGGGTTTGGATAGCACGTTCTTGATCACCACCAACGAGGAAGCCAGAGGGTGCACCCAAGCTGTCTCGCGACCGGTTGGGTGCGGCGGCCAGATGCTGGCTGAGGGAATGTCGGCGACGCCCTGGTCAGGACACCTTTCCGGCTGAAAGCGCAGGTCGGGGGATCGGGCTGGAGCAGACCTCTAATCAGTTGGTCGGCCCAAGACGCTGAGCGTCGCGGGAACGGTCATCTAAGCCTCGGCGAGGAGACCTGAGATCGTGTTTTCGAGCCGATAGCCGCCGGTAGTCGTTCGGAAGGGCTTCAGAGCCTCCGTGATCGCTTCTCTGACGGCAGCTTCACCGGCCGCCGCGATGGCGATCGTGGACAGCCCCACCGACATCAGCCCCCGGAGCGCGGTCTCGAGATCGACGTGATAGTCCCAGGTCCAGTCGAGCTCGACAACATCGATGGTTTGCAATCCCGCGGCCTCCGCCAACTCTCGCAGTCGCTGCGGAACGATGAAGGGGTCGACCTCAACCGGCGTGGGTGGCAGCAGCGGTCCAACCGCCTCGAGGAAGGCCAGCGACTGAACCTTCTCGGGGGCCGGCCACGACGTCACTGCGACGCGACCTCCCCGCGCGAGCACGCGCGCTGCCTCCCGCAACGTCTCCTCTTGATCGCCCGCGAAGAAGAAGGTGTTGATGAAGCTGATGGCGTCAAAGCTCGCGTCGGCCCAGGGAAGGGAACCCATGTCGCCGACCCGAACGTCGGCATCCGGCGTTCGCTCAGCAGCGATCGCGATCAAACCCGGGGACAGATCGAGCCCGCTGACGCTGGCACCTCGATCCGCGGCCATGCGGCACCCAAGGCCCGATCCACATCCAACATCGAGATACCTCGAGCCGGTGCCAACCTCGAGAAGATCGAGCACGGTCTCGAACAAGGGGCGCGACCCTTCGTCCTCGACCTCGGCCCAGTCACGCGCTCGCGCTCCCCACGGATCGGTCATCGCGTCGACTACCGGGCGGGTCATCGCGCACCTCCCACGCGCGAACTGGCCGGCACGGCTTGGGCAAGCGCAAGGAGGTTCCCTTCGCTGTCCTTGAACCACGCGCCGCGCTGCGACCCCATGTCCGCGATCCCGTCGACCGTCTTTAGCTCCGGGTAGTCGTATTCCTCGAAGACCACTCCCCGCGCTCGCAACTGTTCGACCGCATCTTCGATGTCGTCGACTTCCCAAGCCGCAAGAGTGTGCCCGGCGGTTCCCGCTGCATCTGTCTTATAGACGCCGAACCTGACTGAGCCGGACCGGAACTCCACCGCGAACGGGTTCTTGGAGATGGGTGAGATACCGAGCTTCTCCGTATAGAACCCCGCTGCCCTGTCCAGGTCCGCGGCCGGCAAACTCGGCACGATCACGTATGCATCGAGCATGTTCTCTCCCTTCGCTTGTAGTCCCGCCGAATCAGGACCGACGATCACAAGCTAGAGAGTTAGGGGCGCAGCAACATCCTCAAGAACTGCCAAAAGCCCTTGCAATGGATGGTTAGTTCTGACCATCGCGGCCCGGGGAGACGAGACCGTTCTCCATCGCGTAGGCCGTCGCGGCGGAGCGCGACGGCAACCCGAGCTTGGCAAAGATGTTGCTTAGATGCCGAGCGACCGTGTGCTCGCTGATGACCAGCTCTGTCGCGATCTGACGATTCGTTTTCCCCACGGCGACATTCCGCAGTACCTGAGCCTCTCGAGGGCTGAGACCCCCGGGGAGCTGCTGGGGGCCGCCAACGGTGCCGACGAGATCGAACGGATCGACGGTCGATCCAAGTTCTTCGAAGCTCGAAAGCGCCGCCTTCTCTTCTAGTTCCGCTCGCTCGACATCACCTGCAGAGCGCGCGGCGTGGGCCATGAACGCCCGCGTCAGCCCCGCCTCGTAAGGGAGCCGGAGTTGCTGCCACGAATGCCACGCTCTTTGAAGCGCGCCAAGTGCATCGATCCCTTTTCCGAGCGCTACCGCGATCATTCCTTCCGCCAAGTCGGCATGCGCTTCAAGGAACGAACTGCCGTATTCCGAAGCCATAGAACGAAGTTCCCGCGCGGCCTGGGCTGCACGAGGGGAATCGCGCCGGGCCAGCGCGACCTGAACCTGCGCGGCAAGCAAGCGCGTCCTCGCCAACCGATTGCTGCCTTCGGTGCCGAGTGAAGTGTTCAGCCCTGCCTGAGCCGCATCCAATCGTCCTTGGGCCAAGCGAACCAGGGCAAGTCCGGGCTGCGGGTCCGCCCCGAGTTCGTGAGCGCGAGTGAATCCTTCCTCCGCCCCCTCGAGGTCACCACGGCGTCTTCTGATCTCGCCGATCTCGTACCATGCGGCGCTGGCCGCCGCCGGAACGAAAGCCTTTAACTCCTCGCTGGCCTTGTGGGCTTCGCGTTCTGCGTCCGTGAGCGCACCTCTAAGGGACAGGACGCCCACGCGATAGACACGACAAAGCCCGTTATAAGGCGTCGATGCCGACAGCGACTCACACCATCTGGTTGCAGCATCTGACCATTCAGCAGCGCGCGCTACCTCACCCAGCTCCAGGCACGCGATCAAGACATTGCAATACACCCAGCCCGTGCAGAAGTCTCCAAGCTCGCCGGCGATGACACTGGTCATCGCCTCATCGAGGAGCCGCAAGCCTTCGGCTACCTGGCCAGCTCCGATCAACTCGCGCCCGAGTGTCTGCAGGGCGACGGTGGCCACGTCCCGATCTCCGAACCGCTCCCCGAGGTCTCGGGCCTTCTGCGCGAGCTCAGAGGCTCGTGCCCAGTCACCGCGTCCTTCGGCTTCATGCGCGTCGGCGATCGCAAGATACGCGTGTTCGACACACTCGGGGTGGTCCTCGATCTGGCGTCGAGCCCGTTCGAGCCAGCCGACCCCGATCGAAGTCTCTCCGATGGAGAGATAGTCGTATGCCAAGAACCACGCGTTGTAGGCAGCACGAGGGTGATCCCCCGATCCCGCGTACGCTTGGTAGGCGCGTTGTCGGGTGGCCATCGAGTCGGTCAGCCGACAAAGCCACCACTCGCAGTCGGCCAGCAGCTCGACGTCGGAAGCCCCGAGGGCCTGCGCCGGGATCGAGCGGAAGAGTTCAGCAGCTTCGGCCCACGCCTTGCGCCGAGCAGCATCCCTCGCGGCTACGATTTCGGTACTGCTCCTTGTCATGGGCCGCTCCGCCGCTTCGTGGTTTCGACAAGATTCTTCCGGCCGCAGACGCCGGGCGCAACACGTGGCCGCTACGAGCACGACCCTTCCCTAGAGACACCCTGTGAGGATGGGACTAGAAAGCGTACGCCCGCAGCTCAGCCGGACAGAGCGTCGGACTCTAATTCAGAGGGTCCGAGCCCTTCAGGTCCTCGGACTTTGATTCCTTGGCCCTCTGGATCTCGGCCTTTAGTTCCAGAGTCTTCAGGTAGTCAGCCATCCGTTGCTCGGCTGTGCGCCCGCGTGACAGAAAGGTTCGGAGCCTCCGTTGATCGACATCGGGGGCTTTGATCCCTAAATCACCGCTAGGCCCGGGGGCACGTGTTCCAAAGAAGGGGAACGTCGGAACCTCATAGTCGAGGTCTCCGAGCCGCTCCCGGATGACCTTGCTCTGCCTTCTCACCGCGCGGGCGCGTTCAACGATGTGCAGCGGCCAAGCGAAAAAGATAACGGCCGCCATCATCCAGATAAGGATGAACAGACCTCGGTTCTCCTCCTCACCTGCGACCAGGCTCCAGAAGGACATCGCGATCGCTGCCGTGCCGAAGCCCAGAGAAACTCCGAAGAGAAGGCAGAAAACGATGAACCACTTCGACGGGCCGCTGGATCCGAGAGCCACGATCGCGATCTTCCTTGATGAGAGCACATATGGGAAGAGCTGATCGGGTTTCATCCCGGTACGGGAGCGACCGAGATGCGAGAATCGACCCATGCGCCCGTAGCTCAGCCGGACAGAGCGTCGGACTTCTAATCCGAATGTCGGGGGTTCGAATCCCTCCGGGCGCGCCGGGACCGGCGGTGGCGACACTTCACACCGGCGGTGGCGACTGTGAAAGTAGACTTCACACCGGTGGTGGTGGTGACGCCACGGGCGACGGCGGAAGCGGCTCGACGAACTAGATCGTGGTTGCACCGAGACGGCGGGGCTACATCGCTCGCCGTCTCTTCGCGTTCGGGAGTCGCTCGACGCCCTCGATCACCTGTGCTCCGGGTTCGCGTTGTCCCACCGGCAACCGGCGTCCCATTCAGAGCGCTGGTTCCCGAACGCGGGGAACCCCCCGCGATCCTTAAGGAGACGGGCGGCATGCATCAGATTCCAGGTCATGAAGGTGGTGTTGCGATTGGTGAAGTCGTTGTCCAGGCCCACGCCGTCGTCGCCGTAGGACGGACCCGGCCCCGCCTCACCGATCCATCCCGCGTCCGCTTGCGGTGGGATCGAGTAGCCGAGATGCTGCAGGGCATAGAGGATGCTCATCGAGCAATGCTTGATGCCGTCCTCGTTGCCGGTGATGAGACAACCGCCGACCCGGCCGTAGTACGCGTATTGTCCGCGCTCGTTCAGAAGACTCGAGTTCCCGTAGAGACGCTCGATCAGGTGTGTACAGACCGATGACTTCTCTCCCAGCCAGATCGGCGAGCCGATCACGAGGATGTCGGCATCGAGCACCTTCTCGAATATCCGGGGCCACGCGTCCGTGTCCCACCCGTGCTCGGTCATGTCGGGCCATACACCGGTCGCGAGGTCGAGATCGATCGCCCGCAGGCTGTCGACCGTCACCCCTTGCTTCTGCATGATCCCGATCGACTTGTCCATGAGGAGTTGCGTATGCGACGGCTCGGGCGACCGCTTCAGCGTGCAGTTGATGTAGAGCGCGCGCAGGTCGCTGAGATCGACGTCCAAACCTTCTCTCGCTGCGTCCGTCATGAAGCTCCTCTCGTGCACTCTCGGGCAGGATCCGGGGATGGTCGCACGGTTAAGCCCTCTCCAGCGGAGCCGCTCCGAAGGGGGATGTGAACCGGCGACACCAGATCACGATGCTCCGGTACCGCTCTATGTCGGTACCCTCCGGCACGACGTAGTTCTGGTTACCGAGGTTGCCTCGAAGAGGCCCCAGGTCCACGAACTCATCGGCGAATACCCTCCCCTCGGCGGACGCCGGCGCGGCCGAGAGATACACGAAGAGGTCCGGGCCGTTCTCGGTCTGGAAGTCCTGGAGGCGAGCGTAATAACGCCCATCGGCGGCCGGCGCGAGCACGACCCGCCCGCTGGTCTCGTGGTCGATGCTTCGGAAATCACCCGTGAACGCCGGAGCGTCCTCGTCGGGCCCGTCATCGGGCGCCGGGGCCTCGTCCGGTTCGGCCATCGCCGCGGGGGCCGCCTCGTCGACACGCTCGTCGATGAAGAGCTTCTGCGGCTGGAACCACACCACCACGACCACCGCCGCCACGACCGCCACTCCGGCCCCCACCGCCATGGTCCTCCGCGTGAACCTGCGACCGTGCTTCTCCATGTACTCGATCTCCTCGGCTCGGGTGGTTCGAGCCTAGGAGATGACGCTTATCTAGGTGTCAGCGGGCGGGCGCCACCCTCACTATCCGGTCGACCCTTGCGTCGATCTTCATGAGGCGTAGCCCCGTCCGAGCGGAGGCAGGAGATCCGGGCGCCATCAGGAGCAGCCCTCCTCGCCGCGCGGCCACGTATCCGAGAAGCGCGGTGGCCATGTCGCTCCGACGGGTCGTGGTGTAGGCGAGGTTGACGGGCAGGCCGCGTTCGACCGCATCCGCGTTCACCGCCCGCGACACCTCGAAGACGTCCTCGCCTCCGATGCGAGTCGGGTCCGGCAGCTCGGTCAGGAGGGCATCGCTTATGTCGCTCGCTCCGCCGACGACGAGCGTCTTGTCTATGTTCAGCTCCTCGAGGGCCTGGCCGGTCGCCTCCGGCAAGGAGTCGTACGCCGCGTGAAGGATCGGGATCCGCAGCTGAGCGGCGATGCCCCCGGCGGCGAGCGCCGAGGCCGACGCCGGGTTGACGATCACGACCTGCGAGAAAGCAGGCTCTCCCATGAGCTTCTGGGCGTCTGAGCGACGATCGAGCTCGCCGGCTACCAGACGGGCGATACCGGCGGGATCGTCGGCCGAGACCCGCTCGATCCCCTCCGCCTCGACGCCTGCGTCGACGAGCTGTTCCTGTACGTCGTTCGACAGCCTGGATTCTCCTCCGATGAGGTAGGCCCCCACGGGCTCGAGCCTCTTGATCTCGCGCACGACCGAGGCGGGTACCTCGCCCTGGCGAGAGAGGAGGACCGGCCCCAGGTTCGCCCGTGCCAATACCCCGGCCACGAGAGCGTCGGTGGCCTCGGCGGCGTTGACGACCACCACCCGGGTCGCCGCTCGATCGGCGACGATCTCGCCGCCACCTGGATATGCGAGGCGGGACAACCCAACCGAGGTCGCAACCGGTCCCGAGAAGCGCAGCCGGTCGATGGGGATGGGAGCCCGCGCGTCCAGGTCGATGCGCGCGAGGTAGATGTCCTGCGAAGCGGTGACGTAATCGCCTCGACGCGAGTCCGCCCACGCCACCAGGACCCTGTTCCCGGAGATCGGCGTGTTGACCGGCGCGAACACACCCAGGCGCGGCTTGTAGCCGACGTCACGGTTGCCTACCCGATCCGTCACGCGCCGGTTCGACGAGAACGTCTTGCCGCCGTCGGTCGAATGGGCGTAATACACATCCTCGAGCGAGTTCCCCGGGTAGGCGTGCCGCTGGTCGAACCAAGTCAGGTGGATCCGGCCGTCATCGGCCACCGATACCCACGGAGCTATCTGGTGGGTCGCCGTGGTGTCGTCATTCACCCTTGCCGGCGAGGACCACATGGCCCCGGCATCGGTGGAGGCCTGGACGAAGATGTCCGATCCGGAGGAAGCGGTCGCCTCCTCGTAGGCAAGGTAGAGCGTGTCGTCGGCTCTGTCGATCGCCAGCTTGGGGTCGATGAAGCCGCGCTGCGCGCGGAAGCCCGACCGAACGGTGCTCTGCTCCCACGTCTCGCCCTGGTCACGTGAGCTCGCCAGCCGAAGGCTCGTGGTGGGTCCTCCGCCGGTCCTGTAGACCACGTGGATAGATCCGTCCGACGCCACCACGATCTGCGAGTTGTCCAAGGCACTGGCGAGCTCGGTCGTGAACGAGTTCACCGGAACGGGCTGCGTGAAGCTCTTGCCGGAGTCGCTGGATGCGGAGAAGACGACGTCGGTGCAGAAGCCGGTCGAGAGGGGTATCGAGCGTCCCTCGCACGCCCACGACGTGATGTAGACGGCGTCCGTCGACCGCGAATCGCCGGGCACCACCGTCAGCTTGGGCCGGCGGTAGTCGACATCGGGGCTATAGGGGATCGCCGCGACGC
>JBHENN010000081.1:0-14218 GCA_046262015.1 Actinomycetota bacterium
GGCTAAAGGGAAGCCCTCAGGCCGGACGCAGGAGATCCAGCGGCTGATCGGCCGGTCTCTGCGCGCCGTCACCGACATGGCCGTCCTCGGTGAGCGGACGGTCTGGCTGGACTGCGACGTGCTCCAGGCGGACGGAGGCACCCGAACCGCGGCCATCACCGGCTCGTTCGTGGCTCTTGCCCAAGCGTTCGAGAAGATGCAGCAGGATGGCGCCCTCGAGCGCTCTCCTGCCATGGACTCCGTCAGCGCGATCAGTGTGGGGATCGTTGCCGGCGTACCGTGCCTGGATCTCAACTCCGCCGAGGACTCCACCGCCCAGGTCGACATGAACGTCGTGATGACGGGGGAGGGCCGGCTGATCGAAGTGCAGGGCACCGCCGAGGACGGTTCGTTCGACCGGTCCGAGCTCGACCTGTTGCTGGACCTCGCGACCACCGGTATCCACGAGCTCACGCGCGAGCAGCGCGTCGCGTTGGGGGTTCCCGCGACGCGGTGAGAGCCGTGTTCGCGTCGCGCAACCGCCACAAGGTCGAACAGGTCGCACTCCTGCTCCCCGACGTCGAGCTGATCGATATCGACCGTGTCGCTCCGGACCTCGAGCTCGAAGAGCCGTTCGACACCTTCGAGGAGAATGCCTTCGCGAAGGCAGAGGCCGTCTGCCGGTTCACCGGTCTGGCGGCAATCGCTGACGACTCTGGTCTCGAGGTGGATGCCCTCGGGGGGGCGCCGGGGGTGAGGTCGGCCCGTTACGCCGGCGAGATGGCGACCGATCGCGAGAACAACGAGAAGCTACTCGCCGCGCTCGAAGGCGTGCCCGAAGAGCTCCGTCGATGCCGCTACCGATGCGCGGCCGCACTCGTGTTGCCAGATGGCCGACGAGCGATCGCCGAAGGAGCGTGCGAGGGCATCGTCGTCCTCGAGGGACGCGGTGACCTCGGGTTCGGATACGACCCTCTCGTGGTCCCCCAAGGGGACTCGCGCACGATGGGCGAGATCCCGCTAGAGGAAAAGCTTGGGTTCAGCCACCGAGGTCGTGCTTTCCGTGCCCTTGCCGACAAGATGCGAGGGCTGGGCTGACGCGTCCGTCAGTCCCATTCCGCCCCGGCGGAGCGCTCTTCGGTCCAGTCCGGTGAGGTGTCCGCCGCCAATCGCACAACCTCGTCGTGCAGCGCTCCGTTGGTCGTAAGGCACGACCCGTCGCCGTCCCAGCGGGAACCATCGAGGTGGGTGAGTACGCCTCCTGCTTCGCGCACGATCGGCTCGAGAGCGGCGGCGTCCCAATGCGAGATAGCGGGTTCCACCATCACCTCGGCCGCTCCGCGAGCGACCAGCATGTGTCCCCAGAAGTCGCCGAAGCCGCGACTGCGACCGCACCGTGTCGTCAATGCGCGGAAGAAGTCATCGAGGCCGACCGCACGGAAACCGTCCACACCCGCGAACATGACGGCGGCTTCCTCGAGGGTGTCCACGTTGGAAACCCCGATCGTCGCCCCGTTCAGCCGCGCACCGGATCCGTCGGCTGCGTCGTAGGTCTCCCCGAGCGCGGGCGCGTGGGCGACACCGAGCACACTCCTGCCGTCGACCTCGAGCGCCACGAGGGTTGCCCATATCGGGATCCCCGCCAGGTAGTTGTTGGTTCCGTCGATGGGGTCGACTATCCAGGTCGGGGCCGCGGGGTCCGGCGCGCCGCCACCCGCTGCGGTCAGCCCCTCCTCCTCGCCGAGGACGTTGTGATGGGGGAACGCGCGGGCGATGCGTAGGCGGATCTGAGCCTCGACCGCCCAGTCGGCCTCGCTCACCCAGCTCCCGTCGTCCTTGCGCTCCGTCCTGGGGTCCCGACCGAAATGACCCATCGCGATACGCCCGCCGAGGCGCGCCGCCTGCACGGCGAAATCGAGCTCCGTGGAGTGATCGCTCATCGGCCGCGGGGGGGTACCTGAACACCCAGCAACCGCTTCGTCAGCTCACCCCCGTGAACGAGAAGGTCGTGAAGAGAGTCCGAGATGTGACGGTCGTACACGACCATGCCGTTCCCTTCCTCTGCGGCGTAGAGCGCAGCCTTTCGCAGCAGCTCGCGGATGAACGCGCCGCTGGTTCCCTCGGTCCTCTTGACGATCGCCGACGCGTCTTCGATCCGGAGATCTAAGCCCTCGCCGTACAGCTGCAGGAGGCGCCGGCGCGAGTCTTCGTCCGGCAGAGGGATCTCGATCGCCTGATCCACGCGACCGGGACGAGCGGCCAGAGCCGGCTCGAGCAGGTCCGGCCGGTTCGTGGTGAGAAGGAAGATCACATCCACATCCTCCGCGAGGCCGTCCATCTCGTTCAGGAGCTCGAACAGAAGGGGCGTGCACGCGCCCTCTCCCGTCCGTTCCTCGGCGACAAGGTCCACGTCTTCGAGCACTACCATCGAGGGCGCCAGCATGCGGGCGAGCGCACAGGACTGTTTGATCAGTCCGAACGTGCGGCCCGTGAGGAGCAGCACGGTTCGTTCGGTCATGGCAGAAGCCAGATACATCGCCGTGAGCGTCTTTCCGGTACCCGGCGCGCCGTGCAAGAGGATCCCTCTCTTGAGGTGACGTCCTGCACGCGCCAACCGGTGTCGGTGGCGGGCGAAACCCAGTGTGTGACGCTCGACGCGTTCGAGCACCCCGGGCGGCAGGATGATCGAGTCGTGATCGACTTCCGGCAGCGGATGATAATGGACCTCGAGGGCACCGAAGCGATTCGCCGAGAGCGACAGAACGTGGCCACGGTAGATGTTCCGCTCGCTGATGCTCCTCCGTAGCTCGTCCAGCAGGCGGTTGGCGGCCTCCCGCGAAGGGGCCATGACCTCCACGCGCAGGGGTTCCATCCGAAGATCGTGCGGCCCACGCACCAGTACTGCATAGCTCTCACGTTCCTCTGTGACGAGGACGAGCCCGAACTGGATGCAGTTGAGCTTGCGATCGCCCTCGAGCGAAAGGTTGAGATATTCGACCGGGCCCTGCGTTGGTCCACCACCCATCGGTCCCGGCGGCGTCAGAAGATCGGAAAGGGTCGTTCCCATCATGTGCTTGTGAAACGCCTTGACGCCGACGATCTCAGCGGATCGCGCCGGCTGCGCGAGATAGGCATCTAGCGCCACCTGGACGTTCCCGTGATCATGCGCTTCGAACTGTTCGGACACCACAGGGAGGCGCAGAGGATCGGTACCGAGATGTCTGCGTAGCAGACCCGTGAAGAAGGCTTCCTCCTGGGGGGCGGACGAAACCGCCTGATCCAGGAAGCGTTTGAATGCGCCTCCGAACTCCTTCGTGGTCAGACCTTCGGCGTCGGCCGAGTCACTCACCGGATACCCCCTGTCCTCGAGATCGCTGTGTCGGTCAAAGATACGGGCGGGGTCGAGCGGTCGTACGACGCCGGTTCGCGTCCACGACCCGTAGGATCGGAGCTCGCGGGCGTGGTGAAATCGGCAGACACGCCGGCTTTAGGTGCCGGTGCTCGAAAGAGCTTGAGGGTTCGAGTCCCTCCGCCCGCACCTCGTGATTGTCGCGGGCCATCGTGGGCGCGGGTTGCGAGCAGACGAGAGCTATGCGGGGCAGGGGTGGGCTCCGCGCTGGACGCGGCGCACGCTCCCGTTCGAGATCGTCACGCAGTCGCTGGTGCCTCCCGGCCACGCGATCGATACCAGGCCCGTGCGGTCGCGCCCGAGGCCGAGGTGCACGTACCCGGGATCGGACTGCGCGCGGAAGTTGAACCCATCGGTGACCTCGCGACGGTAGTGCCGAGAGGGCGTGGTCACCTCGATGCGAGCGCCCATCCCCGACGGGTTCCAGCGGGTCCCTATCAGCCGCAGCGCGGCCCAGCGACCCCCGTCCGAGCGGTTCTCCAGGAGCGAGCTCGGACCGCACGGCGGGTACGGAGAAGAGACGCCGCAACGGTGGCCGTTCGTGACGAAGACGTCCATGCGACCGTCGCCATCGTGATCGGCCGTGGTGACCGCATCGCCGTTGCCCCGAGAGGTGCCTCGGTAGGACCGTCCGTGGACCTTGTCGAACCCGTCACGCTGGTTGCGGATGATGACGAAGTCCGCGCGGTTGGTGCCATCGCGGTAGCCCTGGACGACGAAGAGGTCGAGGTCTCCGTCGTTGTTGAGGTCGACCCAGGTGCTCATGCGCCCCATCTTGAGCCGTCGCTCGTACACCTTTCGGAACCTCCCTCCTTCGTTGTGGAGGACGACCGAGCGTGACGCCTTCACCAGGTGGAGATCGCTGAGTCCGTCTCCGTCGAAGTCCCCCCACGCGCTCGACTGCCAGTTCCGTCCGCCAAGGCCGACCGTCGCGCGCGTGAACCGACCCCCTCGGTTCTCGTACGCCACCGGCGCGCGGTGAGCCTTCTGCAGCACGAGCAGATCGGGGTCCCCGTCGGCATCCCAATCGGCCCACGACGAGCTCACCGTCGCGAGCTCGTGCGCCAGCCCGGCTCGGGCGCGCCGGAAGCGCCCGCGCAGGTTCTCGAACAACACGTTCGGATGTCCGGAGCGGTGATGGTTGCCGACGAACAGGTCGAGGTCTCCGTCCCCGTCGTGGTCGATCCAGTTCACCGTGCGGCCGCGCCCGGACCGATCGGCGACACCGAGATGGCCGGCGCGATCGCGCAGCCCGTCGTCGGTCTGGACCAGCATCTGGTTCTTCCCGTCGCCGGTTCCCTGGTCGGCACCCTGGGTGCAGTAGAGGTCGCTGCGGCCGTCACCGTTCGCCTCGCCCCACGCGCAACCGTGCCGGTCGACCTCGTAGGGGTAGAGAGCGGGCTCGCGCATGCGCCTGTAGGTGCCGTCGCCGCGGTTGCGAAACCAGCGCGGCTCGAACCAGTGGTAGCCGACCAACAGATCCGCATCCCCATCACGGTCATGGTCGAACCAGGTCTGGCCCCACGTCCGCGGTGGAGTGTCGGCGACGCCGGCAGCCCTGGTGACGTCGACGAAGCGATAGCGCGCGGCGGCATCGGACCCAACCAAGACTTGGGCTCCGACCAGGAGCGCTATGACGGGAGCTCCTCGTGCGCGGCGGCGGGACGACAGGCTGAGAGCCCTCAGCGGAGCGCTCGGATCAGGTCGGCAAGCGCGTTCCCGGCGCGGTTCAGACGACGCTTGGTTATGCGGTGCACCCGGGTGTTGTAGCTGTGACGGGCGTAGGCCCGAACGAGCGTTTCGTAGTAGCGGTGTGAACCCCGTGCCACAGACAGCGTCAGCGCGTGCGGCGTAACGCGGTCGGCACCGTCGTAGCTGAAGCGATAGACGGTATCGGACGCTTCCGATCTGCGGTCCACCGCAGCTTCGTACAGGGGGTGGACGCGGTCCTCGGCCCGCATCCAGCCGTCGGTGTGCATGGGCTGCGCGACATCGCCGAGGATGTGAGCCAGGATGCCGAGCGCTCGGCTCGCGGCGCGCTCGCGCCCGTCGCCGAGACGGTTACGGGTTCGCTCGAACCACACCTCTGCCGCCTCGGGGGCGCCGCCCCAGGTCGCACCCCACTCGTCCCAGACGTGCCACCACGACGCGCTCGCGTGATCGATCCCGTCGACGGTATCGGGGTCGTCGGTCGCCCGGAGCGCAACGCCGACCCGCACCCAGGCGCCCGCAGCCCCGGCTCCTTGTAAGGCCTTCTCCAGGATCCAGTCGTGGGTCCCGTAGGAATCGCCGCCGTCGACGCCGTTGGACCATGCGGCGGCATGGGCGGGAGCGCCGAGTAGGAGCGCGATCACGAGGGCGGCCACGGTCAGGACGTGCCTCCGGGCGGTGGTCGGGTCCATGGGGCGAGTCCTATCACGGAGCGCCGGTCGACCTGCCGGGCAGAAAAGGGGTCCGCTATGAGGCGGTTCGTCGCCTTTGCCCCGAGGCGGGACGTGACGCCGCTCGCTAGAGTCGTCGCGGGGGCAAAAGGGAATGAAGGAGGACGTACCTCGGTTCTCCGAAGAGGGTGCCGTGGGACGGGTCCGGCCGACGCCGGTTCCGCAACCGAGCGAGAGGGGTTCTCGATGCGGGTTCGTTCGATCCTGATGCTGATGGCTGCGTTCGTCCTCGTGCTGCCTGCCCCGGTCCAAGCCGAACCCGCGTGGGCTCCGGCCGACGTCGCAACCATCCACCCAGGGGTGCAGACGTTCACCGATGGGGGACAGTGCACGGCCAACTTCGTTTTCTTCGACGCTCTTGGCGACGTCTACATCGGCCAAGCGGCCCACTGCGCCGGGACCGGAGGAGCCACCGAGACCGACGGGTGTGATTCAGGGAGTCTGCCGCTCGGCACGCCCGTCGAGGTCGACGGAGCGTCGGCCACGGGCACCCTGGTCTACTCGTCCTGGATCGCGATGCAGCAGAACGGCGAGAGCGATCCCGACACGTGCGCGTATAACGACTTCGCGCTGGTGAAGTTCAACCCCGTCGACTACGGCAAGGTCAATCCGTCGGTGCCGTTCTACGGTGGCCCGACTGCGGTCGGTGCCAGCACCTCGCTCGGCGACAACGTCTACTCCTACGGGAACTCTGGTCTACGCCTCGGTCTCTCGCCTCTCAGCCCCAAGGAGGGCTACAGCCTCGGCGAGGCGGGCAGCGGCTGGACCCACGACGTCTACACCGTGACGCCGGGTATCCCCGGCGACTCCGGGTCTGCGTTCCTCTCGGCGAACGGCGCCGCGCTCGGAACTCTGAGCACCGTGGCGATCCTTCCGTTCCCCGCGTCGAACGGTGTGTCGGATCTCGGGAGCGAGTTCGCCTACCTGCGAGCGCACGGAGGCTTCGACAACATCCAGCTCGCGCTCGGCACGGAGCCGTTCACCGGAGGCCTGCTTCCCTAGTTCAAGACCTTGATGGTCCCCTTCCTTCACGGCCTTGTTGCCTGTGCTGTCGGTCGACCGCCTTGATCTTGTACGTGTAGTCGTACAACTGCTACGACTACGAGGAACGAGTAACGCTTCCGGCGCATGGCGCTATCCCTGCCATGCCCTTCGGGATCGCAGGATGAAGAGCGCTCCCGCCGCCATCAGAAGCAGACCGACCAGGACGAACAGCCGAGGTGCCGCTCCCGTGAAGGGCAGCAGCGCGCCTCCCTCGGAACTCGCCCGGGCGTAGGTCGCCCCCCTCGCGGCGGGTGCGACCTGCGTGCCCGCGAGGACGTCGTCGTCGTCCCCCCTCGTCAGCTGGATGCCGAGTACCAGGTCGTCGATGTCCGGAACGTCGTCGTCCCCCGGACCGGGGTCGATGTCAGGACCTTCCACGGGGTTGTCCGGCACCGTGTCAGGACCATCGCCCGGACCATCGCCGGGGACATCCCCCGGACCATCGGGACCGTTGGGTTCCCCGGGTACATCCGGGACGCCGCCGGGACCGTCACCGGGACCATCGCCCGGACCGTCACCGGGACCATCGCCCGGACTGTCACCGGGTCCGTCACCCGGTCCGTCACCGGGGCCATCGCCCGGACCGTCACCGGGTCCGTCACCCGGACCAGCGCCCGGACCGTCACCGGGTCCGTCACCCGGACCAGCGCCGGGACCATCGCCCGGTCCGTCGCCGGGGCCATCGCCCGGACCGTCACCCGGCAGATCGGGGGCCGGCCCGGGACCATTGCCCGGACCATGACCGGGACCGTCACCGGGTCCGTCACCCGGACCATCGCCCGGACCATCGCCCGGTCCGTCACCGGGTCCGTCACCCGGTCCGTTTCCGGGTCCGTCACCCGGTCCGTTTCCAGGGCCGTCACCGGGTCCGTCACCGAGACCATCCACGGGTCCGTCACCGGGACCATCCACGGGTCCGTTTCCAGGGTCATCACCGGGTCCGTTTCCAGGGTCATCACCGGGGCCGTCTCCAGGACCATCCACGGGGCCGTCTCCAGGACCATTACCGGGGCCGTCACCGGGACCGTTGCCGGGTCCGTCACCGGGACCATCGCCGGGTCCGTTTCCGGGTCCGTTTGCAGGGCCATCGCCGGGTCCGTTTGCAGGGCCATTACCGCGACCATCGCCCGGACCATTGGGACCACCGGGGAGATCGGGCGCGTCGCCCGGTCCGCCCCCCTCGCCCGGTCCGTCACCGGGTCCGTTACCGGGTCCGTCACCGGGTCCGTTGCCCGGACCGTCACCGTTGCCAGGACCATCACCGGGTCCGTCGCCCGGACCGTTACCGGGTCCGTTACCGGGTCCGTCGCCAGGACCGTTACCGGGTCCGTCGCCGTCACCCGGACCGTCACCAGGACCGTTACCGGGTCCGTCACCGGGTCCGTCGCCAGGACCGTTACCGGGTCCGTCGCCAGGACCATTTGGACCACCGGGGAGATCCGGTGCGTTGCCCGGACCGTCACCGTTGCCAGGACCATCACCGGGCCCGCTACCCAGACCGTTGCCCGCACCGTCGCCGTCGCCCGGACCATCACCGGGCCCGTTGCCCAGACCGTTACCCAGACCGTTGCCCGGACCGTTGCCCGGACCGTCGCCGTCGCCAGGACCGTTACCGGGTCCGTTGCCCGGTCCGTCGTCGCCGTTGCCCGGCCCAGCCGGGCCACCAGGCAGATCGGGAGCACAGCCGGGGCCGTCGTCTCCCTCGTCATCGCCCGAGTCATCGTCATCGTCCGAGCCATCGCCCGGCATCGGACCGGTGCACGGACCGTCATCATCGTCGCCGTCATCGTCATCGCCGGGCACGCTGGGGGCGGGGGAGGGCTCGGCATCCCCCTCGTCGCAGTCAGCGGGTGCTGCGTCGGAGACCTCGGTGGTGCCCGACTTGGAGGTCGCATACGCGATCTCCTTGTCGAATGTCTGGCTGAACTCGTTGCCGCTGAGTGACAGCTCCTGCATCGTGCCGTCGGCGAAGTACACCTTGACGTTGGAGATGTCCTTGGTCGAGGTCACCGTGACGGTGCTGCAGGTCACCTCGATCGTCATCGTGGCGGCAGAGCCGCCTTGGATGCTCGTTCCGCCGTCGTCACCAGAGTCGTCCGAGTCATCGCAGGTGCCCGGACCGACCACGGCGCCGCGGCCATGCAAAAGATCGCTCGACCCGTCGATCTCGCAGGGCTCGGATCCACCGGCATCGGGGCTGCTACTGCCGGAGTCGCCTTCGGCGGTGGTGCACAGCCCCTCGTTGTCGTCCTCGAAGTCGTCGTCGTTCCCGCACCCGTCGTTACCGTCTTGGTCGGCCTTGTCGAAACCGCCGGAACCATCGGCCTTGTCGGGGCCACCGTTCGTGCGCTCGGGCCCACGCATGTCGTCGTCGGGATCGGAGTCGCTGCTTCCTTGGTTCTCCGATCCGCCCCTCTCGACCGAGCGGTCGTTCCCGGAGGGGTGGCGGTCGTCGCCGTCGTCGGACACGTCGTTCGGCGTGCCGCCATCGTTCGTGTCGTTGTCCTCGGTGGTTTCGGGGCTGGGCTTCTCAGAGGGGCGTCCGCCCCCTTGAGGTTGCGGCTTATCCTCCTGCTCGCGCGCGTCCTTCTTCGTGCTCTTGTCGGTGTGGTTGCCGGCGTACGCGGGTCCCGGGAACAGGCTGACGACCAGCAGCAGGGCGAGCGTGGAAAATGCTCGGGAACGGTTGTTCTTGTGCACGGTTATGCCAGCCTCCCGATGTGGAAGTTTTTTCAAGCCCGCCTCGAGAGGCGGGGGACGCGGGATGCGCCTTCGGTTCTGTATCTGCCAGGGTTACCCAATGTCACCGTAGCTAACACCGATTGTTAACAGTAGTCAGACGAGGCACTCGCCAGTTACTACCCAGGATCGGGCAGACGAGCTGACATTGGAACGGTCTTAGGGGAATCTTGGGTAAGGTCAGGCCGAATCGGGACGAGCCGCCCTTGCTTGATGGCTTAACTTACGGTTACGCTCGCTCGATGGATGAGGACGATCGCCAGGGCGTCGGCTCCCGACTCCGGCAACTGCGGGTGGAGGCCGGCCTCACCCAGAAGGAGCTCGCGACGCCTCGTTACACCCATGCTTACGTCAGCACGATCGAGTCGGGCCGGCGTACGCCATCCGAGGATGCCCTGGGGTTCTTCGCGGGGAAGCTTGGCATCTCCCCTGAGGAGCTCGCGACGGGGAGGCCCGCCGACCTGGAGGCGCGCTTGGGGATCGGGTTGGCGGATGTGCGCCGGAGGATCTTCGGAGGCGAGTACCACCAGACCGAGGGCGAGCTCAAGCGGATGCACGCGGAGGCTCAGCGCTTCAACCTGAAGAAGCTAGAGGCGCGCACGCTCGAGACGCGGGCGCTCCTGGCCGAGAGGCGAGGGTCTATCTCGAGGGCTCTCGATCTCTATCGAGAGGCGGGGCACCTCGTCGCGGACGCTCCGCTTACCGAGCAGGTAGAGGCGATCGTCGGAGAGGCGCGGTGCTCGCACGCTCTGGGCGACGTGCGGTACGCGATCCATCGCCTCGAGTCGCTCAAGGAGGCGCTGACGCGCGCCGGCCTGGACGAGCCTAACTCCCTGGTGCGTATCGATGCCTCGCTGGTCTCCTCGTACTTCGAAGCCGGGCTGTACCCCCAGGCGGCGACGGTCGCTGAGGAGGCTTTGGTCCTGGCTCCGCGGGCGACCGATCCCGAGAAGCTCGCCAACATGCATCTGAACGTCGCGTGGTCGTTGCTCAACGAGGGCCAGCCCGAGGTGGCGAGCGAGTCCCTCGCACGGGCACGCGATCTCTTTCTGCAGCTCGAATACCCGATCGAGACGGCCCGTGCGCGGCTGGCCGGCGCGATGGTCCTGGCCCGTCAGGGACAGCTCGGCGAGGCGACCGAAGGGCTCGAGCTCGCCCGCAAGGAGTTCGAGGCAGCAGGCGACTGGACGAACTTCGCCCGGGCCACGAACGAGTTGGCGCGCGTGGCCCGGTTGGCGGATCAGCCGGACCGAGCTGCGGGCCTGCTGGAGGAGTCGCTGGAGAACCTGTCCCCGGAGGCCCATCCCAGTCTCTATGCATGGGCGCTGCGGGAACAGGCGCTGACCGTGCTCGCCGAAGACGCCGACGAGGCCGAGAAGAACCTGCGGCGTGCCGTGGACCTCTTCACCCGGACCGACGAGTCGGTGGAGCTGGCGTCGACCTATCGCGCACTTGGAGACCTGCTGAGCGAGAAAGGCGACGAGAGCGCGAGCGCCGACGCTTATCGGGCGGGCATCGTGGCGTTGGAACGGCGTCTGTGAGCGCTATCGGCTGAGTGAAGTGTTGTCCCGTCGCGTGACGGTCAGCCCTCGACGAGGCTGGGCGCCGCAGGAGCCCGCCGGGGAGTCTCCTGGGAAGCTCCGAGGGGCGTTTTCGAGAACGACATCCAGAACGTCGAGCCGCCTCCGGGTCGGGCCTCGTACCAGGCTCGGCCCCCGTGCGTCTCGGCTACCGCCGCGACGATCGCCAAGCCGAGACCGCTTCCTCCGGGAGCGGCATTGCGCCCGCGGGCCAGCGGGGCGAACAACGACTCCGGTTCGTCCTCGACGATGCCGGGCCCGCGATCGGAGAACGCGAGCGTCCAGCTTCCGTCCGATTCGCTTCCGGTGATGGTTACGGCCGCCGGCTCGTCCTCGAGCGTTCCGTAGCGGATCGAGTTCTGGAACAGGTTGGCGAGCGCCTGGCGCAGGTTGAGGGGGTCGGCGGTCACGACTTGCGGGAGGTCGCCTATCTCGGTGACGACATCGGGATGTTCCGCGGCGACCTCTGTCACCAGGCCGGGAAGCCGGACCGTGTCAAGGCGTGGGGTCCCATTGCAGCGGGCGAGGTCCAAGAGCCCCCGGATGAGCTCGTTCGCCTTGCCCACCTGGCGCTGGATGAGGTCGAGGAGGTCGCGTGTCTCGGATTCCTTGGCGGCGATCTTGGCGGCGAGGACAGCGGCTCCCTCGATCGTGGCCAGCGGGTTCCTCAGGTCGTGCGCGACCCGCGCGCTGAACGCATCGAGCTCGCGCGTCAAGAGGAGGTGTTCCTGCTCTCTCAGTCTCAGATCCTCGTTCCGCTTCCACACGATCAGCCCGGCGACGCTGGCTCCGAGGATGAAGGCGCCGTGTATGAGCGCCCATCGCACCGGGTTGGCGAGGGCGGCGGGGTGGTTGTAGACGGATTCCGGCGCGAGCGTGCCCACGAATCCGTGATGCACGACCACATAGCCGATCGACAGCAAGAACGGTGTCCATGACTGATAGAGCGTCACCAGGCTCACCATCACGAAGAAGTGGAAATGCGCCTCGATCGTGCCCCCGGAGAGATGGACCAGGATCGCCGAGGCCGAGAGCAACCCGATCGTGACCGCCACCGAGCGGAAGGCTCGCCCCGTCCCGGGGAGGCAGGCCGCTGCCGCGGCCGCCGCGACGATCCCACCCTCCACGAAGGAGTGGAGCGGCGAATACCCCCGTACCAGTGCGAAGCCGACGAGGCCCACCGCCTGGGCCACGAGGAACGCAACGAATGCCTTGTGGCGCCCGCTCCACACCTCCTCGGACAGCGGTGCCCCGGTTGGAACCCAGCTCCTAAGGCGGCTCACGTCCGCTCCTTCCGTCCTCCGACCCCTAGAGACTAGAGCGCAACGGCCGGCTCGAGTGTCGCCGAGCCGACGCCGTCCAAAGGCGGGCTAGCGGACGGCCGGTTGGGCCGGTGCCCCCCGCCGGATGCTGGCTATTCTTGAAAAGGCCTATTCACAAGTGAGATCGTCGAATATCCTGCCGCGGTGATAAGACCCTTTCGCATCCTGATGGCCGTTTCGATCGCCGCAGGCCTTCTGCTGGCGCAAGTGTCCGCCGCCGCTGCCGCCGACGTAACCCTGGAACCCCGCGGGCCGACCACGGTTCGTCAGGGCGAGCCGTTCAAGTTCCGGGCTGTGGCCGTGAACCAGGGCTCGACGGCGGAGACGGCATCGATCACGTTCAAGCTGTATCCGCTGGGGAGGGCTGCCGACGCGGTAGCGGTGAAGCTGTGGACGCCGACGATGCCCGCCGGGGGCGACGCGGTCTACGAGGGCTACGTGATGACGTCCCAGTGGTTCTCGGACCTGGGCGTCTTCGAGATCGCTGCGGAAGGCTCGCAGGCGTCGCCCCTTAGGTTCGAGGTCGAGAAGTCGCGCATCCCCGTCCCGAAGTTCGTCCACGCCAACTCCTCGACCGGCCTCGGCACCTCGATCGAGAAGGATCGGTGTGGCGAGTGGGCGTCCGGGGCGGCGTGGGGCGACGTCGAGGGCGACGGCGACCTCGACCTGTACGTCCCGCGCCACGCCCTGGCGGGCCATCTGTTCGTCAACCACGGCGGGGCGTTCGTCGATGAGGCTGCGGCCCGCGGGGCGCAGGGGCACTCGACCGCAGAGGTCAAGGCGCTCGGTGCGGTGTTCGCCGACTACGACAACGACGGCGACCAGGACCTGTACGTCAGCTACTTCGGCCCCAACCAGCTCCTGCAGAACGACGGCAACGGCTACTTCACGGACGTGACCGCGATCGCCGGCGTCGGGGACGACGGGCCGAGCCAGGGGGCGTCGTGGGGCGACTACGACAACGACGGCTACCTGGACCTGTACTCGTTAGACCATGCCCGGTGCGGTATCGACGGGCTGCACTTCACCTTCTTCCCCGACAGGCTGTACCACAACGAGGGCGACGGGACCTTCACCGACGTCACCGATCAGCTCCTCCCCGATGGCACGGGGGGAGCCGGCTTCCAAGCGGCGTGGTTCGACTACGACCTCGACCGTGACGTCGACCTCTACCTGGCGAACGACTACCTCGGAGGTCAGTCCGACGAGAACCACCTGTGGCGCAACGATGGGGGAACGTTCACCGACATCTCGCGTGACTCGGGGAGTGCGCTGAGGATCAACACGATGGGCATCGGCGTCGGCGACTACGACCGCGACCTCGACTTCGACCTGGCGCTCTCCAACATCCTGGAGACCTACCTCCTGACGCGCACATCTTCCGGGTTCGTCAACCGCGCCGTCGAAGCGCGGGTCGATCGTCCCTACCAGACGGCCGGAGCGCGCGCGATCACCTGGGGCCTGTTCTTCGCCGACCTGAACAACGACGGATGGGAGGACCTCTACGTCCCTGCGGGCGCGACGGACGGTCAGACCGTCCAGCCGAATGCGACGTTCACCAACAACCGCGACGGCACCTTCCTCGATCACAGCGCGGTCAGCGGCGCGCTCGACGTCAACGTCAGCAGGGGCGCGGCGGTCGCCGACTACGACCGCGACGGACGGGTGGACATGTACGTGGTGAACGTGAACGGCAGCCCGAGC
>JBHENN010000082.1:0-4639 GCA_046262015.1 Actinomycetota bacterium
GACAGAGTGCTCGAGGCACGGGCTACTGGACGTCATGATCGAGGAAGCCGCATAGTCAACGTGTCCGCCGAACCGGGGGAACTCCACATCGGCTTGACATGCGACGGGGCGATGCTGAGTCTTATCAGTCTGTGACACGCCTTGCGTTCACCAACTCGAGAGCCTCCCGGCCCTCGCCCCGCCGCACCGTGTGATGTCGCGAGCCATGGTGCCGGGAGGTATCGGGGTCGGGGTGGCCCACGTCGCGAGCGCCTGCGGAGGCGGCGTGATCCAGAGCGAAGACGTGCCGCTCGGGACCGCGCTCGTCATCGCGGTGGTCGTGATCGCTGCCCTGCTGTACATCGGCTACGTCGGCGGGCGCAAGTAACCGGCCGCAGGCGAGCTCTGGAGAACGCTCCGGTTAGGTCGACTCGGGCTCGAGCGACGTGTCGGTCGGCTCGTCCACGGCAACGTTGCCGGGCCCGTCGGTGCTGGGGTGCTCGCCGTCGATCGTCTCGGTCCCCTCGCCGGCCGGCTCTTGGGGCGTGTCGCTCAGGTCGGCTCGTTCCTCTGCCGACGCCCCTTCGAGCTCGTCGGGTCCTTGCTCCATCGGATCCTCCTCCTGTCAGATGCGCACGTCGAACAGCATGATGAGCCCGACCACGATCAGATACCCAGCGACGATGTAGTTGAGCAGGCGTGGGATCACGAGGATCAGCACCCCCGCAACCAGCGCCAGTATGCCGGCCAGGCTTGGATCGAAGTCGACCTCGTCCCGCCTCTGCGCGAGCAAGAACGTCGCGACCTCGTGCACGGTGACCTCCTTTGCCTCGGGTGGGGCTCGGGACTAACCTTCCCCGTGTCGTGACCCTGCCACACCACCGGATCGGTCTCAAGGTCACCCCATGAGGGCGGAGCCGGGGGTCATCACCAGCGCGGCGAACCCCCTCGTCAAGCGGCTGCGGAAGCTGCGTCACCGTAAGCAGCGGGAGCGGGAGGGCGCATTCGTCGTCGAGGGGATCGCGCAGGTATGGCGCGCGGTCGAGCACGGAGCCGACGTCGAGGCGCTGGTCGTCGCTCCGGAGCTCCTCACGAGTGAGCGCGCGTGGCGCCTCGTCGCCGAAGAGTCAGCAGCCGGGACGATGGTGGTTCAGCTGGAGCGCGGCTTGTTCGAGGACGTGACCGAGCGCGACCATCCCTCGGGCCTCGCGGCCATCGTCCGTGTCCACGAGCGGGCACTGTCCGAGATCGATCCCACGACCGCATCCGTGTTCGTTGTTCTGGACGGCGTCGGAAACCCTGGGAACCTCGGATCCATCATCCGTTCGGTGGACGCCGCCGGCCGAGGGGCGGTCGTCGTCGTGGGCGAGTCCACGGATCAGTACCATCCGAGCGCCGTCAAGGCCAGCATGGGAGCCCTGTTCACCGTCCCGGTCGTGCGAGCGAGGACGATGGACGAGGTCTTCCGATGGGCCTCGGAGCACGGTGTCGGAGTGATCGGGACGTCAGCCCGCGCCCCCGTCTCGTGCTGGGACGTGCGGTACGAACCTCCCCTGATGCTCGTGTTCGGCAGCGAAGCCATGGGATTGTCGCCCGAGGTGCTGGCCCGGGCACGCACGAGTGTGCGCATCCCGATGGACGGCGAAGTGTCCTCGCTTAACCTCGCCGTCGCCGTTGGGATGGTGCTGTACGAGGTGAAGCGTCAGCTGCAGAAACCCTGAGGAGGCCGGATGCGCGTGTTCGTGATCGGCGACATGGAAGGCGTCGCCGGCATCACAAAATGGGAGCAGGTCACCGGGGGTGAGAAGCTCTATCAAGAAGGTCGCAAGCTCTACACCGAAGAGATGAACGCCGCGGCGCGCGGCGCGTTCGCCGCGGGTGCCACCGAGGTCGTCGTCATGGACTGCCACGGCGCGGGGAACGGCTGGAGCTGGAACTCGCTGATCCCCGACCTGCTCGATGCCCGGTGCGACTTCGTGGTCCAGCGCGTATGGACCGAGTACACCGCGTTCCTGGAGGAGGGGTGCGATGCGGCGCTGCTCGTCGGCATGCACGCCCGGTCCGGGACCGAGACCGGGGTGCTGAGCCACACGGTCAGCGGCACGCAATGGCGGGACGTGCGCTTCAACGGGACGCCCGCGGGGGAGACCGCGGTGAACGCAGCGCTCTGTGGGACCTGGGGCTGTCCGGTGGTGCTGGTCACGGGCGACGACGCCACGTGCCGGGAGGCGGCGGAGCTGCTCGGCGACTCGGTCACGACGGTGGCCGTCAAGCAAGGTCTCGGCCGGTTCAGCGCCCGCCACGTCGCCCCGGTGAGGGCGCGGGAGCTGATCGAAGCGGGGGCGCGCTCTGCGCTCGACGATCCAGCGGCGGTCGCTCTCTACGATCCCGGGAAGCCGTGCGAGATCGAGGTCGAGCTGATGAACCCGAGCGACACCGAGACCTACCGTCACCGGCATGGCGTCGAGACGCGCGACCCGCGCCGGGTTATCTCGCGCGGCCCCGACTGGTGGACCGCGTGGAAGCAGCTCTACCTCTAGCCATCAGAGAGCGCGCACCTCGGGGAGCACGTCGGCCACGAACGAGTCGAGCCGTTCCTGCCCTTCGGAGGGCCAGCTCACGAAGTAGCCGATTAACAGAGTCAGCACCGAGATCAGCATGCCCTTCACTGCGATCGGGACGGACACCTCCGCAGGTACAGCGACCACAAACTTGTTTGCGGGCGCCTCCGAGCATGAGAGGGAGTAAGGAGTTGCTGGATAGATGGCGAATCACCAGGGATGAGGAGGGGTGGGCGTGCGACCTGGTTGCGGACAATCTGCCCTCTCGTAACCTGTGCCACCATGCTGGTGAGCACTAGCGTCGTCGCGGCGACGGAGTCACTCGATGCCGAGGGGCGTTGCGGTGGCGAGCTCGCCACGATCATGGGCACACCGGGGAACGACGTCATCCGCGGTCAGGATGGGCGGGACGTCATCGTCGCCGGCGGAGGCGACGACCTGGTCTTCGGTGGCGGCGGCCAAGACGCAATCTGCGGGGGGCCCGGCGACGACGTGATCCGGCCCCAGGAATACGAGGATGGTGGACACATATATGGAGGTCGCGGCAGCGACCGCATCATCAGCGCGGGCGCGGTCGAGGTCCTCCGAGGCGGAGCGGGGGCAGACATGCTGATCGGCGCAGCGGGTACGCAGTTCCTGGAGGGTGGTCCCGGCGCGGATCTGCTCGTCGGGGGGGACGACCGCGACGAGTTGCGAGACGGACCCGGCCGCGATGTTCTTCGCGGAGGACGCGGCCGCGACTCCCTCTACTCGAGCCGCGGCAAGGACCTGCTTCTCGCGGGCGCTGGGATCGATAGTTTGTTCTCCAGTCACGGAAGAGATCTCCTCGACGGTGGGCGCGACGGGGGCGCGGCCTATGCCAGCGCCCCCGACCTCCGCGTCGGGGTTACCTTCGACCTTGCGAGGCAAATGATCTGGGTATCTGGAAGAGGAATCGTTTTCCTGCGTCGGATCAACATCGCGCTCGGAACGCCCTGGGCCGATGTCTTGAAGGGCACTGAAGGCGCGGACACCCTCGCAGCAGGTGGCGGCAACGATAAAATAGTGGCTCGCGGCGGCGATGACTCCGGCGATGGAGGTATGGGAGCAGACCTGCTTCTAGGCGGTCGCGGCGACGACACGATGAGCGGCGAGTGGTACCAGGATGCTGTGGGCGGAGATGACCGAATCCGCGGCGGCCCCGGCGACGACGATCTGTCGGGGGGCCACACCGACAGCCAGAGCGAAGGCAGCGACTCCATCTTCGGTGGCCGGGGTGACGACACCTTGGATGGGGGCCGGACAGACTACGGCGGAGAGCAGACTTACGTCGAGGTCGACAACGACGACCATCTTTATGGCGGAAACGGGAACGACGTAGCGTTCGGCGGACACGGTTCTGACACGCTCCACGGCGGAAGCGGCGCCGACCGCCTGAAAGGTGACTACGGTGACGACCTCCTGTTCGGTAACAGCGGGACCGATCAGGTCGATGGCGGTGACGACGACGACCGCTTGTATGGCGGTGGCGGTGACGACGAACTAGACGGCGACCGGCCGGATGGGCTTCTCTCGTTGGATAACGATGACGGCTACGACTTTCTGGACGGGGGAGGGGGCGCGGCGGACAACTGCTACCGAGGCGAAGACGAACGCGGGTGCGAGGATCCAAGACAGTTTCCGACGGACCCGCCAGGTGCAGCCGAATCCGACCGCAGCGATCTCACCGCACTCCCTCGGGAAAGAGACGTAGCGTCACCACCGTCGGTTTATCGCATTTACAAGGGGCCCTCCTGACGGAGGAGACATCTCGCCAGGAGCTATTTGAACCATCGCCCTAAGGCAGAGCGAGATGTGCTCCATGCGCGGGCGACTTGGACGATCCTTTGAGTGTCAGGGGTCCTAAAGTTTCGCCGAGCGATTCATAGCGTGGCGCGGCGGAGAGGACCAGGGCCGGAGTTGAATCACACTCGTGTGAGATAACACGGGTCCGTGATGCGCAACCGTTCGGTCCCCTTGGGCCAGCGCCGCCAGCAAGCTCCAGCTCTCGAGGCAAGGCCCCACGGGGTCGGCGTAGAGGGGCTTGAAGTGGTCGAACACCCAACCACTGTCGAACCCTG
>JBHENN010000083.1:0-62444 GCA_046262015.1 Actinomycetota bacterium
CTTTACAGGCGCTTCAAAGACCAATCTGGGCTAGCCCTCGCGGTGCTGGAGGAAAAAGAGCGCGAGCTCCAGGAGTCGGTCGTTCGGGGCGAGCCTCCGTTGGGACCTGGAGTGCCTCCTGAACTCCGGTTGCGGGCGTTCCTGGGAGCGTTGATCGACCTGCTCGATACGCACACGGAGTTGCATCTGCTTTCTGAGACGGCTGTCCGTGGTGCCCGCTATCGCAGCGGGTTGTACGCCTTCTACCGTCTCCATGTCGAACTGCTGTTGCGGGACATCGCGCCCACCCGCGACGTGGCGGTTCTTGCCGACCAACTATTAGCGCCACTCGGGGCGGAGCTGTTCGTCCATCTCCGGGACGAACGGGGCATCGAGGTTGATCGCATCCGGACCCAGTTGGTCAGTCTCGTCGACGGGATCGTGACATCAGAGGGCCAGGCGACGAGTTGATACCGCGCCCGACGGGACGGAGGTACTGCAACGGTGCGCTCTTCTTGGGCGTCGACCACTGACGTCGAAACGGCCTATCCTCGGCGAGCCGAAGCATTTCGGAGATAGTGGTTGATCCTGGGTATGACGAACTGCGTCATGCTGACCACCACAACTCCGCTAACGACTGCCGACCTCGAGGGGGAGCGGTAGTTGATTGAGCGTGCTTCCGGAGACGAGAGATAGCCCGAACACGATGAGAAAGGCCGCGGTCCAGGCGACGCCAACGAAGACGAGCTTCGCCTTCACGCCCAGCCACGTTCGGCGAAGAGAAAATTCTCAAGGCCCGTATTCGCGCTTGTCCATGTGCCATACGCGGCAGTCAAACGCAGCATTCAAGAAGAACGTCGCCCATCTCCAGGGCAGGAGGAGCTGGCACTGGAGGTCTTGCGGGCGATGTTGATCGTGAGGACGGGCTAGCGGCGCCTGCGGCGGCGGGCCGGGTAACCCCGCCTCAACCCGACGTGTGGGAGACGGCTGCGCTCGGTCGCACCGAGGGGTGACGTCAGCTGGAGTCGCCGGACTAGATGTCGTCGTTCAAATGGGCGCGCAGGCAAGCGTCCACATCCGGCTCCGGCGACTGGAGGATGTGTTGAACCCACGCGTTCCTCTCGAATGCCATAAGCGCAAGATCCCAGCTGCAGCCCGTAAGTTCATGTTCCCCTGCGGGGCGTATCTGCGCGAGGTCCGCGTCGTGAGCGACGAACATCTTGTGGTGAAGCTCGTCTTCGTTCTCCCACCAGTCGACGAAGCCGACCGACACAGTACGACCTTGATGCGCGCTGATGAAGCCGAGGCCGTAACGGCTGTCAGTGACGCCCGGCTGCGGCCGCGTCTCTTGAGCGGCGCGCTTGATCGCCGCGACCAATTTTGGGTCGGGCGTCTCAGCGCCGTATGCGATCCCGTAAACCTTGAAGCGCCAGTCCTGCGGTTGCCACAGCTCTAGAAAGCGGATCGGCCGTGCCTGGTACGGGCCGTGAAGCCTCATAGGCTCGAGTCTAGTGCGGAGCTCTTCGCTTCGGTCTCCATCCTTCGCCACTTCGGCAGACGTGACCCCGGACGTTAGGGGGGTCGCTTCTTCGTTCAACCGTAAGTCCTGCGCGTCGATGGGAAAGGCCGCGAACCTCCGGGTGGGGATGGATCCTCACGCCCGAGCGCGAGCCGCCGCAGCAGATGTTCTCGCGCGGCGTCGTCCATCGCTCTGCCCCTCGACGCTAGTCGCCGCGCGATACCTGCTTGGTGGTCGGGCGTTCTGTTGCCCCCGAACTTGAACTTCGACCGTACATCGATGATCTGCAGCTGGAGTGCGCGGATCGCGTTGAGCATCGCCCATAGGGATTCTCACCTGGAACGATCGACGCGTACCCACCTTCGGGCTGCATCTGCGCCATCTGCCTCTGGAGCACACCTGCGATCTCCTGAGGGTCATCGACGACGACGGCTTTGCATAGCGCCTGCACGGTCGCGTAGTAGCTCGTCGGGGCGGCCCACTCCACCGGGCGCTCTCTTTCGACGTTCCACGTCGACGGGATGAAAACGTGAGCCCCGATTACGGTGAATGCGGCCGTTGGCCGTTCTCGTAGTGCCTGCCACAAAGGGTTCCTACGGTGCAGGTGGAGTTCGATGAGGGATACGCCGTCAAACCGGTAATGGGTAGGGACGATCATCGGAAAGGCTCTCTCAAGCCCCGGGGCGACGATCTGACCGAAGTCCTGCGTGACCAAAAACTCCTGCCACTCGCTTTCGTCTAGCGCGTCATCGTGACGAGTCTTCAACACGAGGGGGCATCCACGTCCTCATCGTCTTCCGACGGTTCGACGCGTGCGATGAAGCAGCCAGCCTCGGTGCCGTGAACCTGGACGTAGTCGACATCGACCCGTTGCAAGAGCGAGGTGACAGCCTCATCGAACTCGGATCCGTCCACACGCGCGGTGCTCATGAGTGTTCGCCCATCTTGGTACGCATTCAACGTCACCGGCAGCCCCGATAGCCCGTCTGGGACGCCGAGATGCTGTTCGTACACGCAGGGTTCTTCATGGATGAAGATCGGTCCCGGGAGTGGGTACGGTTCACGGCCCGAGAAGGAATCGTATGTGAAGAGGATTCGGCGCTCTTCTCCCACTTTGAAAAGTCGGAGACAGGCCCTGCACGGGCCAAGACCGGCGGCGACCTCAACGTGCGCAGGATGCTCGTGCCCCGGAGCACGCAGGCTTTTTCGGACGCGTCGTGCGACGACGGGGTCAAGGGGGGTGATCCGGTACGGGCCCATGATGCCTCCCTATTTTGGGTGTCACACGTCATAACGGTTGAGTCGCCCGGTTCGTGAGATGGATGCTTATTCCAAAGGTCGTCGCTTTTCGAGAGTGCTCGGGAGAAATTGACCTGTGGATGGGAGATCTTCACTTTGCTGTGGTGCCGGCCTCGGTGGCCTGGTTCTGCCCGCCGGTCATCTTTCTACGGTGGGAGCCGCATCAACCCAGCCGTGATAGGCGTCCACGTCGATGTTGCTGCCGCACACGACGGTGACCACGTGGCGGCCGGCGAAGCGGTCACGGTCTTCGAGGATCGCCGCGATGCCGAGCGCGGCCGACGGTTCGACGACCAGGCCAGCGTGGTCGAGGAGCATCCGCATGCCGGCGATGATCGACGCTTCCTGGACCAGGACGGCGTCGTCAGCGACCAGGAGGAGGTCGTCCAGGACGACCGGGATGGGACGCCGGCCCGCGACGCCGTCGGCGATGGTGTTGGTCGAGTTGGTGGTGACGACGCGCCCTTCGCGCCAGGAGAGCGTCATAGCCGGTGCGCCCAATGGCTGGATACAGATGACTTCAACTTCGGGCGCCCGGGCCTTTATCACATGACCCACACCGGTGGCGAGCGCCCCGCCGCCGAGCGCAATCAGGATGGTGTCGAACGAGGGCACGGTGGCCACCAATTCCAGCCCGATGGTCGCCGCGCCCTCGCAGGTCTCGATGTCGAGGCTGTCTTCGACCAGCCGGATGCCGTGATACCGCGCGACGGCCGCCGCCCGTTCGCGAGCCGCGTCGAAGTCGCCGTCCACCAGCTCCAGACTGGCGCCCAATGCGCGGATGCGCTCAAGCTTGGCCGCAGGCGCAAAGCGGGATGCCACAACGGTGACGTCGAGCCCCCGGGCGCGACCGGACCAGGCGAGGGCTTGGCCAAGGTTGCCCGCGCTGGCGCACACCACCTCTCGCGAGCCACTGTCGGCCAGGAGGCTCGCGACGACCTCAGTGCCGCGAGCCTTGAAGCTGCGGACCGGGTTCGCCGTTTCGAGCTTGATGCTCACCGTGCACCCGAGGTGGGGCTCCAGCGCCTCGCAGCGGTACAGCGGAGTGTCGAGAAAGATCGGGTCGATTACCCGGCGAGCCGCCTGGATTCGAGCAATGTCGAGGCGCGTTTCCTGCATGACATCTCCCGCTTGGCGAAGTGCCTTGGCGACATTACGCAGCGCCTGACGCGTTTGCTCGTAGGCCGAGAAGGCAGGTCCCTGCGGCGGCCGCCGGGTAGGCCCCCTCACCCGGTCGGGCCGCAGCGTTCTACTCCGGCGGACGAAGTCCGTCCAGTGTCACAGCGACGAGGCGTCGAATGGCGCTCTTCGACTTCAGAATTCGGGCGGCTACCAAGGCGTGCAAGCAGAAAGTCGCCAACTCGCTGGGTGGGATGTCGCCGCGAAGGTCGCCACTCGAAACTCCGTCCTTCAACAAATCGATGAGCATGCGACGGAGGTGATCCTCTGCGTGGACAACTTGGCCATCACCGTGGAGGAAGGCGGCCAGATCGGGATCGGCATGCCCGTGCGACCCCTGCGCGAGCTCGGCGTACGTCTGAAGCACCGCCTCAAGTCGCTCCCACGGCCCCCCTGCCCGGTCACGGACCTCGGCCAAACGTCCCAGATGGGCGTCGATCTGGCGCTCGTGCCAGGCATGCAGGATCGATCCGACATCGGGGAAGTACTTGTAGAGGGTCGCCCGCCCGATGCCGGTCTCCTCTGCGATCTGCGACATCGTCACCGACAGGAGGCCGTGCTGCTCAGCGAGCCTCGCAGTCGTGTCCAAGATGGCATCGCGCACCTCTCGACGATGCAACTCGATGGTTTCGTTCCACAGTTTCGGCACCGGCTCAGTATACATTTCGTCGGATAGCATACAATCTGATTTGACAAAGACACTATGTCTTGTAAAGTGCCCACTCTTATACACAAGCGGGAGAAAGGAAGGACCAATGCCCGAGCGCACTCCGGTATCGGAGCAAGGGCGGCCACGGACATCGATGTGGGTGAAGATCGCGATCGGTGTTACGGCTGTAGTCCTGCTCGTGGTCCTCGCGATGACGGTTGCCGGGGGTGGCCAGCACGGCCCGGGTCGCCACACGGGCGGAGACACTTCCGGAGTGGAACAGGACGCGGGCGAGCAGACACCGCCCGGGGGCTCTGGCGGCCACACTCCGCCTGAGGGTGCGCACCCATGACGATGGCACCGCCGCTCCGCAAGATCGTCCTTGCCACGCACCTCACCTGTTCGGTCGGCTGGATCGGAGCGGTTGTTGCGTTCATGACGCTGATCTTCCTCGCTCAAGGGACTCAGGACGGTGACACGCTGCGCGGCTCATGGATCGCCATGGACGCCGTCGGTCGCTTCGCACTTGTCCCGCTGAGCATCGCCTCGCTGGTCACCGGCGTGGTCATATCCCTCGGTACGAAGTGGGGGCTGTTCCGCCATTACTGGGTCCTGATCTCACTGGTCCTAACCGCGGTTGCAGTCTTTGTGTTGGTGTCGAACATGAAGGCGGTCCGATTCTTCGCCGCGATGGCCACCGAACCCGGTGCTGATCTCACGATGCTGCGCAGCGGGTTGCAGAGCGAACTTCTTCACGCGGGTGGCGGATTAGTGGTCTTGCTGGTCGTACAGCTACTGAACATCTTCAAGCCGCAGGGCATGACGCGCTACGGCTGGCGCAAGCAGCAGGAGCAACGGCGCAAGGCGGCGCAACAGCGTGATGCGGTGCTGCAAGCGTGATGCGGACGTCGCCGTCGGTTCGAGCGGGCGCCTCTGGTCGGAATCGCTATCGGTCAGGCCCTGTAGTTGGCCGACCCACCGCTCTTGCCTTGCTGGGGCTGCTGGCCGTGCCGCTTGGCGCATGCGCAACCCCTTCTGAGGAAAGTGCCCGACAACAGGAGGTCGCTCGACGTGGGGCCATCGTCATGCCCTTCGACCTCGAGCGCACCACACATGTCTTTGAGCCTGCGCCGAACGGTGGCGTTCAACGAGTCATTTCAGACGATCCCGCCGACCACAAACAGATAAGGCTGATTCGTGAGCATTTGAAGGCCGAGGCGAAAGCTTTCGCTCGAGGCGACTTCGGTGATCCGGCAAGGATCCACGGGGATGCTATGCCCGGGCTCGAAGAGCTCGAGGAGAACTACGGATCGATCGATGTCACTTTCGAACCCGAGTCGGACGGTGGGCGCATCACATACCAGGTCTCCGATCCTGTCCTCGTGGAAGCACTCCACGACTGGTTCGAAGCCCAAGGGAGCGACCACGGCGCGCACGCAGAAATGGATACGCGATGACGACCCGTCGTTAAGCCCTTAGGGGGAAGCCGGCCTCCGGCGGAGAACTTCTACTTTCATGGGGCTTACCGTGAAAAGGGCCGTGCTTGCGGCTGTGCTGTGTCTGGTCACGCTGGTCGGCCTGGGCGCGGAGATCTTCGCCGCAGCGCGATCGGCTCAGCGCGACGGGTGGTACGTGGTCTCTTTCCCGGACCGCATCCGGAGCCAGGACCGCGCCCGCTTAGAGGCCGGCGGCGCTCGTTCCCTGCAATACCTGCCCTACGACTCCTACATCGCCTGGCTCGAGGGACCCGCCCTTGCGGCGGCGCGCCGCCTGGATCGGGTCGCGTCGGTTCGCCCGCTACCCTCCGAGGAGAAGGTGTCGCCGGCGCTAGAAGTGGGGCAGCAAGTCCTCGTCGACGTCACCGTGGCCGCGTCCGAGCCGGAGCGCACCGTCGCCGAGATCTCCCGTTTCGCGGAGGTGGTGCGAACGAACCTCGTCAGCCCCGACCGCTCACTGGTGAGCGTCGTGGTGTGGGCAAGCTCGGACGACGTCGGAGCGATAGCGCGCGACCCTCGCGTGCTGTCACTAGGACCGGCGGCAGACGGGATCGAGCTCCTCGACGAGCAGACCTCCCAGATCGTGGCCGGCAACGTCGCCAAAGGGCTCCCCGCCCCGGGCTATAGGAGGTTCCTCGAACGGCTGGGGCTGGACGGGTCGGGCGTCACGATCGCGATAGCCGACTCCGGCATCGACGACAATCATCCCGACCTGGCCGGCCGGGTCAAGGCGCGCTTCGACTTCACCACTCTGCCGGACTACCGGGACTCCGACGGCCACGGGACCCACGTTGCGGGCATCGCCGGAGGCAGCGGCCGGGGGCTGCCGGGAGCTACCGACCCAGATGGTTTCTCCTACGGTCAAGGGATCGCGCCGGAAGTAACGTTCGTCGACCTCGGCGTGCTTGGCATCATCGAAGAGGTGGTGGGCTTGGATGAGTTCCCGCCCTTCGAGCTCGTCTCGCGCACCGCCGTTCGCAACGGTGCGGTCGGATGGAACGCCTCGTGGGGCAGCGGTGAGGGAGATAGCGCCGGATACACGCCTGTCGCCCGCACGATGGATGTGATCACGCGCGACGCGGACTGGAAGAAGAAAGGGGCGCAACCCTTCACGTTGGTTTTCGCCGCCGGAAACTCCGGCATGGCCGGGCCAGGTGCACCCAGCGAGGCGAAGAATCTGATCGCGGTGGCGTCGTCGAAGTCGGCCCGGGCCGGCAGCATCGAGGAGATCTCTTCGTTCTCTTCGCGCGGACCGACCGTCGACGGGCGGATCGGACCTACCGTCGCGGCTCCCGGAGAAGATGTCGTGTCTACGCGCAGCGTGCCCGCGTCTGTGTTGTGCAACGTCCCACCCGTAGAGCCCTCCCCGTTCGCGGCCTTCTACGGGACCTGCTCGGGGACTTCCATGGCGGCCCCTCAGGTGACTGGGTCGGTGGCCCTCATCACGCAGTGGTGGCGAAAGCAGAACGATCGCGCCGGGCCATCGCCGGCGCTGAGCAAAGCCTTGCTCGTCAATAGCGCCACCGACATGGGCGCGCCGGATATCCCCAACGGCGCCGAGGGATGGGGCCGTGTCAATCTCAAGGACCTATTCGACCCGCGCGACGAACGCGTTTACATCGACCAGAAGGTCGTGATGCGCGACGTCGGCCAGGCCCGCACGCTGCGAGCGGAGGCAGTAGATCGCTCGAAACCCCTCAAGGTCACGCTCGCGTGGAGCGACGCGCCGGGACGGCCGAACGCGGCCCCTGCTTTGGTGAACGACCTTGACCTCACCGTGCGCGGCGACGGGGGCGTGTACCGGGGGAACCGGTTCCGCAACGGCTGGTCCGTTTTCGGTGGCTCGCCGGACCGGCGTGAGGTACTCGAAAACGTCTTCGTGCGCCGTCCCTCGGGGGGTTACCTGATCAAGATCGCAGCGACGGATCTGCCCGGCGACGGGATCCCCTACTTCGGCGACAAGACCGACCAGGATTTCGCCCTGGTGATCTCCAACGCGCGCCTTGCCCGCTAGAGCCTCACCTGCGGTGAGCCGGGTGACCTGCATCGAACCGAGGCGACACTGACACCGGGTGCGCTCCTGAGCGGCTCATGGTCCAACTAGCGGCAGGAAACGGTCGAGCCGGTAGCATCTGCGACCGTCATTTCCAGTCCGTTTTCGGGCAGAACGTCAGGTCGTGCCTTGGAAGGGGAGCTATTCGCGCAAGAGATGGAAGCTCCACGCCGCGCTTTGACTCTCGAAGTCCGGCTGAGATGAGCAACCCTCCTCGTCGGCCGAGTACGCCTGCACGAGGATGTAGAGGTGATGTTCCGCCGGCGGGAGGGTGTACGGAAGCTGAACACCACCGCGTGCGCGGCGCAGTGCGGGAGCGTGGTGACGAATCCGTACACCTGGCGAGCGCGACCCTTGCTGACGGGGATCTTCAGCGGCGGCGCACCCGGAACAGGCGCTCGGCAACGGTTCGCACGAACCCGCGTCAGATGAGTCGGTCCGGCGACCTACGCCCGACCTGGTGGAGCGTCAAGCCGACCGTAGCGATTGCGGCCACCGTCACCCCGCTCGCGAGGGCTCCGGCCGCCGCTTCGCTTGCGGTAGTCATCAGTATTCCAAGTGCGCCGATAGGTACTCCGACAGCGGCTCCGACGATGAGTGCGATTCGGATACGTGAAGGCTCAGGCCATTCCGTTGCCTCGTACGCCCAGATGACCGTCAAGACGGCCGGAACGATGCTTATCGCGGCGCCGTCCCGCGTCCAGCCCAGTAGCACCATCCACGCGACGAGAACCGGAATGCCCAGCAGCAGAGTTAAGCCGAGCCTCATGGTGCGCGAGATTGCTGCGTCCGGAGGACGTTCGGCGAGATCTCCTACGTACTCGTAGGGGAACGTCGCCATGAATTCCGCACCTGGCTTGCGAACTGCCCAGACGACGATGCCAGCGAGACCAAGGGCGACGAACAAGATCGCATACGGCAACTGCTGCTCCAGTAACGCGATATAGGCGACAAGAACGGCAGTCAGGCCGAGCGGGCGACCGAGTTGTGAATACGCGCCTGGTCGCTTGATCTGCCCGGGTCCGAACCGCGTCTTGCTACGAGGCGCGGGAACCCGCCACTCGAAACGGAACGTCTTCGGATCACGACCCCCCTTGCGTGCTGTCACTGAGGCAATCATCCCCCATCGGAGGCGGTGCAGAGGGCATCAACGGCCTTCGGAGTACGCACGGTTGGCGCAGCGGCTGGCACCGGACCGCTCGGTGGACACGGGAAGACGCCCACCAGCCCGTTCGCTACCCCGGCTTGAACCGCGGCGTAGATCGCCGCGAGCGAGATCGCGCCGTGCGAGCCAGCCGCAGCGACCAGCCGCAGCGACCATAGCCACAACGCCTAGAGAAGCAACCCTGGCAACCCGATCGTGAGGTAACCCACGACGTTTAGCGGATGAAGACCGGCCGCAAAGTCGATGGCGACGTGTGCTGCGCTCGCAGCTATGGCACCTATGGAGAGAGGAAGCCATACCTTTCCAAGACGATCCTGATCCTGCCTCAAGGACGCAACGTCACGTCCGTGGCTGCGTAGATCAGGAGGACAGCAGCTGCGGAGAGGAGCCCCGTGAACAGGATGTCCTCGAACCAGTCGATCGTTTTCGGGTCGCGTTCGAGCAGAATCCTGGGGTTGTAATAGACGATGGACGCGAGTATCGACCCTCCGGCGAACGCAAGGCCAATCCAGACGCTCCAGTCGTACCCGGCAAAGAGAAATGCGATGACCACGGCGGCGATAGCGTAAAAGACGACATTGTTCTTGACGAAGCTGTCCATTGAATCGTGTCGCGATGTCCCCCTTTTCACGGTTGCGCGATAGAGCTCGTATAAGCACGACATGACGAAGGCGGCCATGAGCACCCAAGCAGCTTGGCTTGTAAGGCTCCTCATGACGGTGCGCTCTGCCGGCCACGGCTGAGCGTGCGTGCGAAGGAGAACTTAGTGATTAGGAGGATTCGACGACCTATCACGACTCTGATCAGCTACCAGGCTTCACCGTCATGAGGAACAGCACCACCACGAGTATGAGCAGATCGATGCGCGAGACGCTGTGCATCCGCTCCAGCGCTTTCTCGACATCCGCATCGATTCGACTGCTGGCATCGACCGCCACGGTGATCTTCTTCGCAAGAGGCTCGATCACACCGAACCCGATTGCGGTCGACAGGGCGATTCCGGCAAGACCGCCCACAATGAAGAGGTGGTCGAATCCCCAGTTGCCCTCGAACACCAGCCAAAGCCCGGCCACAAGAGTCAGCATGGACGCGGGTCCGAAATAGCGCTTGCCGAGAAAATCCGCCTCTTGCAGAAGGGAGCGGATGCGAGCGGAGTCCTTGGATGCTTGTGCCCGGCGCGCCACGACGTGGAACAGGATGGCTCCGCCGATCCATGTGGCCGCGAACAACACGTGCGCGAACAAGAGCGTTCCGTACAGGGTCATGGATCTAGACGCCGAACCGGGATACCACAGCTCGCTCCCTGCTCATTGGTCAGCCTTCTGCCACGCGGCGCAATGGCCCTCGTGATGTGACGTTAGCGTTGCAGGTGACCCCTCTCAATCCCAGAAACCTGGGAAATTTCCGCCTCGCGAAGCGAAGGACTAAGCTGAGCTCCGCATGGATGCCGAAGTGGCGGCGCGGGTCAGGCTCGACCTCGCCAGGATCGCTCACAACGGGCAGGACTGGGTCAGCATGACGGCCGAAATGGGCGCGGCTCTGAGCAAGGTGATCCCATTCGACTTCCACGCGTGGCACCCTCTCGATCCGGCCACTCTCATCATGACGGGGGTTGCGGCTCGTGAAACCACCGATGACACCACCTTGAACGATCCCGATAGCTGCAGGTGGCTCGCCCACTGCGAGTACGCGATCGACGACGTGATCCAGTGGGAAGCTCTCGCCAAACGATCCCGCCCAAGCGGAATCCTGAGTCACGCGACGAAGGGCAAACCGGAGACAAGCCCTCGCTACCGCCAGATGCTCAAACCTGCGGGGTTCGAAGGAGAGCTCCGAGCGGTTTTCGTAAGTGATCGGATGTGCTGGGCAGCACTCAGTCTGTGCCGGACTCCAACAAAGTCCGACTTTGACACAAGAGACGCTGATTTTGTGGCGACGGCATCTCGTCAAGTGGCAGATGGATTTCGAAGATCCGTGTTGTTCGGTCAGAAGATGTTCGAAGATGCGACCCGTAGCCCGGCAATGATCGTCATAGATCGCCATGGTGAGGTGGAAGCGGCAACGCCCAGTGCGCTGTCATGGCTGGATGACCTCATTGAAGCTCGGCCACACCCGGGTCCGTTGCCCGTTCCGATCGAAGCAGTCGCCCTTCGTGCCCGATACTCGGGGACCGAAAGACTTTCCGCTGATTCATCGGCGCGTGCCCGAGTTCGTACCCGGTCCGGCCGCTGGGTGACCCTCTACGGCGTGCGGCTCCAAGACGCGACCGATTCGGGCCGTATCGGCATCGTCATTGAGCCCACAACGCCTCTCGAGCTAGCGCCGTTCGTCCTTTCAGCCTATGGACTGACGAAGCGGGAACGTCAGGTGGCGCGGCACGTTATTTCCGGGATGTCGACGCGGCAGATCAGCCACCAATTGAGCATTTCACTTCACACTGTTCAAGATCACTTGAAGGCGATCTTTCGGAAGGTCGGTGTCAGTAGCCGCCGCGATCTAGTGGCGAAGGTGTTCTTCGAGGACTATCGACCGCTCATTCAGTAGAAGAACACTTCTGCCCTGCTGCACCTCGTCATCTGCTCTGAGATACGGGGCAGGGGGGCGCCGGTGGTCGTGTGCCAAGGCCCCCGGCACCTGCACGAGGACGAGGACAACTGCTGCGATCACAAGGCGGTGGCGTGGTGCAGACGGCTGTGAAGTGGAGACTTCGCGACGGTTCAGGGCGTAGGCCCGGCGTAGGTCAGCTCTCCTCGAGCCGTTTGTCCCACTCGATCACCAGGCTGCTCGAGTCCAGCGGGTCGATCTTCACCGGCAGCCGGGCTCCTACCTGGATCCGGGACATGTAGGCCTGCGGGACGAACTCTTTGTGCACGACCGGGAAAAGCGGTTGATCGTCATCGTAGATCGTAAGCGTGAGCTTCAGCATCGGGTTGTCGTTGAGGGTGGTCCCCGTCTGCTCTACGTCGGTGATCTCGGCGATCGCCGGGGTTCCTGTCTCGAGGATCCGGTCGCTTCGCGCTGCTCGGGCGGCCACGCGTCGCGCCCCAACCACCAGAGCCAGTCCGACCGAGCCCAGGATGCCGGCGGTCAACCACTGCTCTGCCCATGCGAACGCCCCGGCGAGCCCGATCTCGAGGATGCCGACCCAGGTCAGGGTCCGACCTACGCCGGTTAGGACGGGGCGGGCGTGGCGCGCCTTGGGTTCGAACGTCGGAGGTCGTCCGCTCCGACCCCAGATGCGGAGCAGGATCGCGGCCACGAAGCCGAACGTGCAGATGAAGACCATGGCGAAGAGTGGGACGGGGAACGTCCAGCCGCGTAGACGGTCGAACTCCTCGAGGCAGCCGTCCCCCGAGCATTCCCAGTCCCCGCCCGCGAACGTGTAGCGAAGGGAGATCACCATGCCGACGAAGAAGATGGGGATGAGGATGGTCCCGACATACTCGGCCACGACGCTCGATGTCTTGCGGACGGGAGGAAGCAGCGGCCGGAGCTGGTGGTCGTCGAGAGTCACTCCCCGAGCCTAGAACAGGCCTTCCCTGTTGCCCTGGACCTCCGTTCGTTCCTGGACCGTCGAGCAGGTGAGACCTCCTTCTCTGTCGAATCGAACGGTGAGAAGGATGACCGTCGGATGGGAGGCCCGTTGGGGGCGCTGAGAGCTGGAGCAGTGGCCGTCGCCGCGCTGGCCATCGCGGCCAATGGCGCATGGGCCGGGTCGGACACGACTCCCCGCCGGACCCCGGATCGCGGCTCCGGAGCGAGTGCAGTGGTCGCCATCATGGACAGCGGCATCAACCCCTATCACACGACGTTCCAGGACGACTCGCCGCTCGCTCGCAAGCATCCGTCGACGTACATATCCGGCTATCCCAAGGACGCGATCGCGCTCCGGCTGAGCCTCGATGAGGAGACGTACTGGGAGGCCGTGAAGAAGGACTGCGAGCGGGTGTGGGACAAGATCGAGCCCGGCAAGCTCTACTGGTTCCCCGGCACCAAGATCATCGGCGCCGTGACCTTCTCGCCTCAGATCGAGATCGACTGCAAGGAAGCCAAACCGAGCGAGAACGTCGACGGCCGCATCATCGACGCGGGGGGCCACGGGACGATGACCGCATCGCGCGCCGCGTCGAACGAATACGGAGCTTGCACCGAATGCCGCATCGTCGCCGTGCAGTTCTCGCTGAGCGGATTCAACAAGGACGATGCGATCGACGCGATCAGGTGGGGAGCCAAGAACTCGGATTGGATCGATCTGCAGTCCAACTCATGGGGACCCATCGCACCCTTGTGGGAGCCCACGGGGCAAGGACAGCTCATGACTGCGAACCCCCAACTTGTGCGTGCCGTAGAGGACGTGTCGCGCAGGCACCTCGCCTTCTGGGCCTCCGGTAACGGGGCGCTGTTCCGATGGGGAGCGCTGGGCCATCCCACCCCGATCACACCTCATCTGACGCCTTCGGCGATCATGGTCGGCGGTCACGATTCCGGCTACGTCGCGTCGTGGCCGGGTTTCCCCCCTCATATCGTCTCGGACGCGTGCAACTGCTGGGCGGCCTACCATCAGGAGAAGGCGAAGTCGGCCGCCACCGTAGGCAGTGGGACGTCCTCCGCGACTCCGTTCGCGGCGGGGGGAGCGGCGCGGATCTTGCTCGAAGCGCGTCGCATCCTGGACGATCCCTCCACCGGCGTGTCCGGCGGGGTCGTTGCGCGCGGGCGCAAGGGCGTTGTGGCCAGAGGGCCGCTCGCGGACGGGAAGCTGACGCTCGAGGAGTGGAAGCGGCTGGTGTTCGTCTCCGCCACGCCACGCCCGAAGGCGCAGCGCGAAGACGGCCCGCCGTGCGGTGTGGTCGACGGGTTGGTCTTGTACTCCGCGACACCGGTGAAGTGGAGCGACGTCCCGCCCCAGTATCCCGAGTACCTACACATCGGTTACGGCGCGGTCGATCATCCCGCGGTAGCGCGCGCCGTCAAGATCCTCGAGGGGACGATCCAACCGCCGGACCGCTCCGCGACCGACGCCTATTTCGAACGGGATCGGAGCATCCGGGAGACGACGTACGGAGCGTGGTCGAGACCCTGACGACGCTCGGTGCCGACGTGTCTACAGGGGTAGCGGTAGCTACACCCTCCAGATGCAGCGGCCCTAGCGTTCGGCTAACGAGAGGGCGCGCCGGGGAAGGGGGCGGCCTCCACGCCGATCTCGTCCATGAGCGCGGAGTAGAGACGGTAACGCCGTCTGGCTTCGCCGTGACGGCGGGCGTTGAGGAGCGCGGTCATGAGCGATATGTGGGCTTGCTCGTCGTAAGGATCGTGCTCTAGCAGACGCAAACAGAAGCGCGCCGCCGACTCGTGATCCTTTTGGGCCGCAGCGGCCTCCGCCAGCGTGCGCACGACCGCGACATAAGCCGCGCGCGCCTCCTCGCGTAGAGCCACCGCCCAGTCCTCGTATGCGTCCTCCTCGAGGAAGTCTCCGGCGTAGATCGACTCCGCTTCTCTCAGCCGGGGGGTCGCCTCGTGCAACCGCCCCTCCGCCCACAGCGCGAGACCGGACGACGCCTCTTCGAGGAAATCCACGACGTCCACGCGCAGGTGATCGAGCCGGAGGCCGACGGTCGACTTCTCCGCGGTGACGAAGCGTTCCGGCTCATAACCGCGCTCGGGGTCGAGGACCGTCCGGACCGTCGTGAGCGCGACCGACAACCGATTGCCGAGTCTGTCCGGGTCTTCCTCGGGCCACAACGCTTCCATGAGAACCTCGCGCGCTGCCGGCCGCCCCTTACGAGCCACGAGCATCTTGAGGAGATCGCGGGCTTTCTTCGAGCGCCATTCGGTCATCGGGACGGGCTGTCCGTTGCGCAGGACCCTGAACCCACCGAGGGATTCGATCGCCACGGAGGTCTCGGAGGCGTCGGTCGATCCGAGCCAGCTTGTAGCGAAGGCTAAGACACCGCGCGCGCCGAGGGTGTGCAGCCGCGCGCTGGCTTCCCTGGCGAGCGCGCGCCCGGCAGCGCCGCCGAGCAAGCCGGCGAGCCACAGCTCGGCGCGCGCCTGGCCGATCGGGTGCCCGATGTCCTTCCACAGAGCAACCGCCTCCTCGAGACGGGGCAGTTCGAGGGACGGGACGTCGGCCGATAGTGCCCGGAGCTCGAGCGCTTCGGCCATCCCTGCCCGGTTCCGGCGCGCCCTGGCGTCAGCTTCGGATCGCGCCGACAGATGGGCCGCGGTCGCCCGATCTTCAGCGACCAAAGCCACCCATGACCCGGCATTGAGGGCCTCGACGTGTCCCATGCCCGGCCCGAATGCGATCGCACGCTCGGCGTAGCCCCTGGCCAGGTCGGGCTCGTCCTTGGCGAGGACGCGCGCCAAGCCGGCGAGCGAGGGCACGAGGCCCTGCAGATCGCGTGATCCCTCGGTCAGCCGGATGGCCTCCTCGTAGCAGGAGCGCGCCAAAGTTAGGTCACCGCGTGTGCGGTAGACGTCACCGAGGTTTCGGAGCGGGTAGACGACGTTCAGTGATTCGATGCGTTGGTAGATCGACCGCGCCATCTCCAGGTCCGCCAGCGCCTCCTCGAGGCGTCCGAGGTGCGAGAGAGCCTCGGCTCGGTTGGTCAAGGCGAGTCCGTGGAAGGCCGCGTAACCGGCGAGCTCGGCCAGCTGGATCGCACTTCCGAGCTCGGCCAGGGCCTCTTGGTAAGAGCCTTCCTCTATGAATTGCGATCCGTGGTTGGTCCTGATGCGGATGATCTGCAGCGAGTCGTGCGCGCGTTCTGCGGCGTCGAGCGCGCGTAGGTAGTGCGCGTCGCTGGCTCTGCGATCTCCGGCGAGGGCCGCGACCATGGCTAGGGCCGTGTGTGCAGCCGCCAGCGCACCGCCGTCTCCCGCCAGCGCGGCGGCCTCTGCCGACGCCAGCGCGGCCGCGCGACACGCGTCCGCTTCTCCTAGCAGCCAGTAGGCGCCGGCCTTCCATGCGACGAGCAAAGCTTCGGACGCGACGTCCTCGCCGTCCATGCGTCCTCGGTCGTACGCGGCGAGCGCGGTTCGAGGGTCCCCCTTGAGGTGGTGGATCATGCCGATGCGCCAGGCGAGCCGGGCGTCGAGGTCGCCTTGGTCTCTCGCCACCTCCTCGTAGCGGGCCAGCGCTGCCTCCCAGTCGCCCCGAAGGTGACGGGTCTCGCCGTCGAGTTGGCGGACCCGGGAGTCGCGCAGCTCGTCGGGGAGCAGGTCGATCGCGTCGCTCAGCACCTGGAGGGCTCCGGAGCGCAGCACCGCTTCGCCACTGCGCGACAGGAACTCCGCCAGGGCCTGGGTATCGCCGAGGGCTACGAGCGCCCCGAGCGCGTCCGCGAGGTAGCCGCGTGACTCGAACCACGCGGCGGCATCCTTGCGGAGGGCGGCCTGATCGGGCGGGGCCAACGGCGATCGCTCCAGGATCAGGTCGCGTACCAGACCCGTGACCGCGTACCAGCCCCATTCACGCGTCAGGGGCTCGAGGAACAGACCCCGGCGCTGGAGGGAGTCCACGATCTCGGTCGCATGAGCGATGCCCAGCTGCTCACAGAGCTCCGGCGTGAAGCGGTGCAGGCATGCGACCTTGCTCAAGAGATCCCTCACCTCGGGAGGCTCCACGTCGAGGACCTCCTGCGCTAGGAAGGTCAGTAGCGGCTTCTTGTCTCGGCGCAACGCCTCGAACCGTCCGGCGCGCTCGTCGGGGTCCGCTCCCCGCAGGAACTCGGTGGCCAGCCGCACGGCCCCCGGCCAGCCACCGGTGAGCTCACACAGCGGATCGGCGATCTCAGGATGGGGCGCTCCGACGGCGGAGGCGAAGAGCTCGGCGACCTCGTCCCGGCTGAAGGCCAGATCGGACGCATCGAGCTCCAGGACCTGGCCGCGTCCTCGCATCCTCTCGATCCCGAAGGGCACCTCACGGCGCGAGGCGAGGATGAGATGGAGGCGCGCCGGGGCTTGACGGCAGAGCTCTTCCAGCAGAGCGACCCCGGCGCCGGCGTCCTGCAGCTCGTGCAGATCGTCGATGACGAACGCGAGATCGCGCCGGAGATGCTCCTGGAGCGCCTGGCACAAAAGGGCTCCCCAGGCGCGGCCCCGCATCGTGTCCCCCGGGTCGATCTTCGGCCCGCGTCCCGACCCCGCGGCGACGGCGATGTCGGATGGAAGGCTCGGAACCCGCAACCGCAGGGCGCCGACCAACCCGTTGGCGAGGGCTCCGACCTCTCGATCCTCGCGCCCGAGCGTGTACCAGCAGGAGCGGCGCCCGGCAGACCACGTGCTGAGAGCGGTCGTCTTGCCGAACCCGGCCCCCGCCGTCAGGACGGTCAGTCGAACGTTCAACGCCTCGTCGAGGCGCCGGGCGAGGGCGGGGCGGTCGAGCAGAGAGGGGGAGCCTTTCGGCGGCGCCAGCCGGGTTCGGCTCACCCCCGCCTCACCGCCGTCGGCCAGGATCATCGCTCGCCCTCCCCGACAAGGACCCCGCCAGGGCGGGGAACCGGTCATCTCGGACTTTCATCGCAGTTTAAGCCGGTTCGAACCCGTCCTTTCTAGCGTCCCCCTCGTGGTGATCACAACGGACGGTTGTCGCGAGGCGGACAACTCGGATGTCGTGGCGCCGACTGGCCGCCGGGGCCGACGCGATGACGCTTATCCCGCGACATCGGCGAAGGGCGAGATCAGAGGGAGGAGAGGGACGAACGTGAAGACCGCCCACGTCACGAGCGGTCACTCGAAGAAGCCGTAACGGCCTTAGATCAGGAGGTAGCGATGTTTTCTGCAGTGGCAGCAAGGAAGCGCCTCGGTGTGGGCTCGACGCTCGCGACCGAGCAGATAGGACGGACGCGGGCGCGCGGACGGATCTCCCGCAGCGTGGCCCGGCCGGTACTCGCCCTGCTTCTCTTGGGTGGGGCGTTCTTGTTCCTGTTGGGAGGGACCGGTCATGCCGCTCCGGCCGCGCCCAACGTCATCAAGTCGTTCACGCAGCCCGACGGATCGAAGCTGCAGCTCCGGCTCTGGGGTGACGAGTTCATCAACGGTTGGGAGACTCGCCGCGGGATGACCGTGGTCAAGGCGCGCTCCGGCGAGTGGCAGTTCGCGGTGCGCGACCGGCGCGGCGAGCTGAAGCCTTCCGGCATCGCGCCCGGAGAAGGCCTGCCTCCCACGCCGTTGCACCTGCGGCCCAGTGAGGCGGCCTTCAACCGCGCGCGCGCGGACTTCGGCGCCCCAGCCCTCGGCCAGCCGTATGCCGCGGCTCCGCCGGCATGGGCGGGGAACGACACCGACGTCTTGTTCCTGATGGTGGAGTTCACCGACCGCGGGTGCACGTTCACGCCGAACCAGATGCAGCAGAACATGTTCGGTGCGACCGCGACCGGCCCCGGCAACCTCGAGGAATACTTCGACGAGGTTTCCGGCGGGGACCTCCAGGTGGACGGAACGGTCGTGGGGAACCAGGCGGGCACCGACTGCATCACCCTTCCCGAGACACATGCGTTCTACGACACCGGCGACGGTGACGCATGGGAGCTGGTGGAGGATGCCGTCGAGGCCGCCGACGACTGGGTCGACTACGAGCAGTACGACAACGACGGCGACGACCGTGTCGACCAGATGGGCATCATCTACGCCGGGGGCGGCCCGCACGACGGGTGCGACACGGACAACGGTGCCGGTGGAGGCGATGGGGACGACCTGTGGCCGCACTTCAACGGGGGGAACAACACCGAGACCGACGACGAAGACGCCGACGACAACGACATCGAGGTCCAGAACTACATCCTGAACTCGGAGCTGACCCACCCGATAGCTCCGGGGTGGACGTGCAACGCGATCCAGACGATCGGCCTGTTCGCGCACGAGATGGGCCACGGCCTCGGGCTGCCCGACCTCTACGACACCGACGGCAGCTCGGCCGGCGTAGGCGTCTGGAGCGCGATGGCGAGCCAGTACCTCAGCACCACCAACCTGGCCGACACCCCGCCGCACTACGACCCGTGGAGCAAGTGGTTCCTCGACTGGGTCACTCCGACCGAGTACACCAACCAGAACACCGTCGTCAGCCTGGACAAGGTCGAAACGACCGGTGAGGTGGCCCAGCTGCTTGCCAACCCGGGCGGAGCTGAGCGGGGCGGCGTCGGAGAGTACTTCCTGGTCGAGAACCGCCAGCTCGAGGGCTTCGACGCGAAGCTCCCAGGCTGCGGTGTCCTCGTCTGGCACATCGAGGAATCCCAGAACCAGCCGAACAGGGAGAACGCGTTCGAGGGCCACACCCTGGCGTCTCACCGTTTGGTGGACATCGAAGAGGCGGACGGGCTCGACGAGCTCGACGGCAACAATGCGGCCGACAACGGAGATCCGTTCCCGGGCAGCGCGAACAACCGGCTGTTCGACGGGGCCAGCGATCCCACGTCCAACCTCTACAGCGGGGTCGCCAGCGGCGTCCGGCTCCGGTTCCAGGACACCTGCAAGGCCGCGATGCGCGTGAGTGTCGGCCCCAACGATGCGCCGAACGCCGACGCGGGCGGGCCCTACGCGACCGATGAAGGCACCGACGTCGCGCTGGACGGGAGCGCATCGTCCGATCCCGATGGTGACGAGATCACTCACGCATGGGATCTCGACAACGACGGCGCCTACGACGACTCGACCGCGGTCAAGCCCGACTTCAGCCTGGTGGGGCAGGACGGCACCTTCACTGTCGGCCTCAAGGTCACCGATCCCTACGGCCTGGAGGGCACCGACACCGCACAGGTGACGGTTGCAAACGTGGCGCCGTCGTTGTCGGGTATCGACGTGACGGCCGGACCGCAGGGCGAGAACAGCCCCGTGACGGTCGTCGCGACGATCACGGACCCAGGCTGGCTCGACGACCTGTCGGCTACCGTCGACTGGGGAGACGGCACCGCGCCTCAGACGATCGCCAACCTGATCGCCGAGGACAACTTCCGTCCGGACGCGAGCGGATCGATCGACGTCACCCGCACGTACGGTGACGACGGTGCCTTCACCATCACGATCTGCGGACTCGACGACGACACCTCGACGTGTGCCGCCCGCAGCACGGTGCTCACCAACGTCGATCCCACGGCCACGATCGACCTCTCGGGGGCGACGACGGTCAACGGGGTGCAGACGGTCATCGGCGAAGCCGGGCTGCCGGTAGCGGTCCAGGGTCGCTCGACCGACCGCGGGAGCGACGATCTCGCTCTCGGTTGGACGTGGGGCGACGGCACGCCCGACACGTGGACGAGGTACCTGAACGATCCGTTGTTCGACCCGGATCCCGATCCCAGCGCGACGGTGAACCCGAGGGACGTGACGGACGCTCAGAGCCACACCTACGGCAAGGCGTGCACGTACGAGATGATGTTCACGGCGAACGACGACGATGCGGGAACGGCATCCGACAACGCCAGCGTCATCATCACGGGCAATGCCAACCGCGCCTTCGGACATCCGTACTGGAAGAACCAGTACAAGGACGGCGGCCGCCACGCCGAGCTCGACCACGACATGCTGCTCTGCTACCTGGCCATCACGAGGTACGGCAGCGACGTCTACGATGAGCTCCGGCCCCTGGCGACGTTCGCCGATGCCAACGATGTCCTCAACCTTGCGAGCCGGCCGGTACCGATGGATAAGCAGCTCGATCGTGAGCTGCTGGCCGGATGGTTGAACTTCGCCAACGGGGCCTACGGCTTCGACCAGAAGCTGTTGGACACCAATGGCGACGGCACTGCCGACCTATCCTTCGGCGAAGCGGCAGCGGCGGCCGAGATCGTACGGCTCGATCCCTCGTCGACCGTGGAGCAGATGGACAAGCAGCGCGAGATCCTGTTCCGGTTCAACCAGTACCGCCCGTAAGAGAAGCACCGCGGCATCAGAGGGGCCGGCTCGGTCGAGCCGGCCCCTCTACGCTGCAGGCATGAGGAGATCCCGAGTCGGCAGCATCCTCGTCGCCCGGGCCTGCGCCCTGCTGCTCGTTGCGGCATGCGCGGACGACCCGACGCTTCGTCCCGAGAGCGCGGCTTCAGGATCCCCTACGGATGGGTCCGCGCCGGTAGCGACGCCCGAGACGCCGGCTTGTAAGAACGAGACGGATGTGCTTGCTCGGGGCGATGCCCGCGTGGACGAAGGACTGAGGGGCGATGTCGACGGGGACGGGACGGACGACGAGGTCTCTATCTATATGGATCCGACCGGTCCGATGGGTTGCCAGGCCTTCCTCGTCGTGGACGCCGCGGCCGGGCGCGGTGCGGTCGAGGTCTGGACCCAGGGACGGGAGGCCGGGCTGCCACAGCCCCGGCTGCATGGCATGGCTCCGGTGAACGACCTTTCCGGCAGCGAGGTCCTCGTGGACGAAGCCGCCGGCGCATCCACACAGTTCCTGGCCGTGTTCGCATGGGTCGACGGCGACCTCAGCCGGATCGAGCCCCCGGAGGAGGCGGCCCCCGACCTGTGGGCCGGCCGGGTCGACGGGCTGTTCGCCTATGGGGGGAGCGTCGGACACCTCGAGGCTGCGGATTGTGTCGCGCGGGCCCGGATCGTCGTCTCGGTCGCGCTGCCGCAGGGGAACGGCTACGAGGTCACGCGCGGCACCTATACCGTGGCCGGGGCGCGCCTCCAAGACGAACGCGTGCAGCGGGAGCGCATAGGCATGAACGAGCTCGACGAGCTCGCCCGGAGGTTCCCCGAGTACGGCGGCGCGCCGTTCTCGAGCTGCACCACCTAACTGGTGGGTACAGTCGAGGGATGCGGGCGTTCGTTACCGGCGCGACCGGGTTCATCGGAGGCCGTCTCGCGTACCGCTTGCTCGAGCGCGGCGGCGAAGTGGTGGTACTGGTGCGCGACCCCCGGCGCGCTGGGAGCCTGCGTGACGCCGGCTGTGTCCTGGTCCAGGGTGATCTCTCGGACGAGATCGCCCTCGAGCACGGCATGGAGGGCGCCGACGCCGTGTTCCACGCGGCCGCTGTGTACAAAGTGGGGATCCCGGAGTCCGAGCGCGGGGCGATGTTCGAGACCAATGTCCGAGGCACCGAGCGCGTGCTCGACGCCGCGGTCGCTGCGGGGGTTCGGCGGATAGTGCACGTGTCGACCGTCAACGTCTTCGGCAACACCAGCGGCCGGATCGTGGACGAATCGCACATCCGAGATCCGGCCGCGGGGTACCTGTCGTACTACGACGAGACGAAGTGGCTCGCGCACGAGGCCGCGGTGAGAAGGGCCGGTCAAGGCGCGCCGGTGGTGATCGTCCACCCGGGGGGCGTTTACGGACCCGGCGATACGTCCGAGATCGCGAACCTGATCGATCAGGTGAGGAAGGGGCGCATGAAGCTGTTGTTGTTCCCGGACCTCGGGTTCAACCTGCTCCACGTCGACGACGCCGTGGACGGGATCCTGCTCGCTCACGACAAGGGCCGGTTAGGGGAGTCGTACGTGCTCGGCGGCGAGATCACGACCGTTCGGGACATCGTCGGGATCGTGTGCGACATAGATGGGAGGAGACCTCCGACCCGGGCCCTCCCCGTTCCTCTTATGAAGATGGCCATCCCGTTCGGTCGCCTGGTGGGCAAGGTCATGGGTACGCCCCCGAACCTGCGTGAGGGGATAAAAGCGGCCGACGGCGTGACCTATTGGGCCCGCGACGACAAGGCCAGACGGGAGCTTGGGTACGCGCCGAGGGATCTTCGGACGGGGCTGGCCGAGACGCTGGCCGCCGCGGCCCCGTAGGCAAGTGGAACTATCAGAGGTCGTTCGCCGGCGCCGCATGGTCCGCAACTACCGGGCCGACCCGGTCGATCCGGCGGTGGTCGACGACATCCTCGAGATCGCACGCACGGCGCCGAGCGCCGGTTTCGCGCAGGGTCAGCATTTCATCGTCGTTACCGACGAGGCAACGAGGAGAGCGATCGCCGAGTTGGCCGAGGAGCCGGTGTACGTCGCGCAGGGGTTCGACCCATGGATGTCACGCGCTCCGGTACACGTCGTCGTCTGCGCCGCGGAGGGCGACTACCATCGCCGTTACCGCGAGCCCGACAAGCTGGATGAGGCCGGTAGCGAGATCGATTGGCCGGTCCCTTACTGGTTCGTCGACGCGGGGGCCGCGCTGATGCTCCTGCTGCTGGCCGCGGTCGACGCGGGTCTAGCCGCGGGGTTCTTCGGTTTCCATCGGCTGACCGGCCTGGATGATCTGCTCAGCATCCCCGGCGATGTGACGCCGATCGGGGTAGTGACGCTCGGCTACGCCGCTCCCGACCGGCCGTCGGGATCCCTCCGACGGGGACGTCGGGCGCGTTCGGAGGTGATCCACCGGGAGCGCTGGGACGTCAGAAGTTGACCGGGATACGCACCACATCCTGACGCGAGCCGTCCTCCGCAGAGTCCCACCACACCTCGACCGTGCCGTGGTCGGTCCCCGCTCCTGTCGTACTCAGCTCCAGGGTGAACTCACCGCGGCAGCCGGTCCCGCACGTCGCCGTGGCGAAGCCCCGGTCCAGGACCTCTCCGTCGGAGTCGACGACGCGAGCGCTGACCGTTGCCTCGAACACGTTGGCGTTCCCCGAGACCGTGACGGGATCACCCACGGTGGCTCCCGGGGCCGGCTCGATCACGACGATGGGGGGCAGCTGGTCTTCGAAGTCGGTGCACCTCATCGGATCGCGCACGTCTATGCCTTCGCCCGAGAACATCTCGACGCGCTCGCCGTCGAGCTCCAGAACGACGTTGCGGACCGTCTCGAACTGATGCATCGTGCACACGACCTGGCCGAGCCGCATGAACATCGAGGCGCTGCCGCCGCCGGACTCGAACGCGCGCGTCAGGTTGACGGTCCCGATGCCGTCGGAGATCTCGACCCCGTTGAGCTCGGTGTCGGCGGGGATCTGGGTATCGACCCCCGTCTCGGCTTCGGGGCTCTCCGGTCCGGCGAGCAGCGACTCCATCGCGGCGGTGGCGATGCGCGGGGTCGCCGGCGCCGTGCGGTGGATCGGCTCCAGCTTCTCTCCTTCGTGGAACCACACCACGAAGGAGACCTCGCCCGGGCTCTCGCCGGGGGAGGGCGACGCGGGGTCACTTGGGGTCGCCGCCGGGGTGGCCGCGGGGCTGCTCCTGCCGGTACCCGGTTCGACCCCGACCGGGCGTCGAGGCGCGGGATCGGATCCGCATGCGGTTCCAACGAGCAACATCGCGCTCCCGAGCGCCGCGAGCCTGAGTACGGCCCCGGCGATGACGGTCGGTCCCATCGTCACTCCTCTATCGGCGGTCTCCTGTGCATGTGACGCACGCGGGCCCTCCCGGGTTGCCGTGGGCTCGAGGTAGCGTCCTAGGATCGCTCTCCGTGGATGCTTCGATCGCGCCCCGCGGCGTGCGCGTCCGGCTGGTCGGGCCGAGCGATACCGAGGCGCTCCTGCGCTACCACCTTCATAACCGCGCGTTCCTCACTCCCTTCGAACCCGTCCGGTCCGAGTCGTATTTCACCGAGGCCGGCCAGCGCGAGCGGATCGAACGCGCGGTGGCCGAGGCGGCGAGCGGCATCGGTTACCTCTTCGGCGTCTTCGGGGACATGGCGGAAAGCGAGCTCGTGGGTCAGGTGGCGGTGCGCAACGTCGTCCGAGGAGCGTGGCAGAACGCCACGCTCGGGTACTCCACCGCTCGGGACCACAACGGCAAGGGGTACGCCACCGAGGCGGTCGGCCGCGCGGTGGCCATCGGGTTCGAACGGCTCGGCCTGCACCGGATCCAGGCCGGCATCCTGCCGCGGAACGCGGCGTCGCGACGCGTGCTCGAGAAGAACGGCTTCCGCTTCGAGGGACGTTCGTTACGCTATCTGCAGATCAACGGCATATGGGAGGACCACGACATGTACGCGCTCACGATCGAGGACCGACACCGACCGGGTTAGGGTTCGGGACCATGATCGGATCGAGGAACCTCCTAGTCTGTGTGGCTGCGTTCGCCCTGGTCCTCGGCGGGGCCTGTGGCGACGACGGCGCGTCCGACGATGGTGAGGTAGGGCAGCCCACGGCGTCGGCCGCGGTGGGGGACGGAGACTGCGAAACGGGCGAGCGGACGACCGACTCGGGCCTGGTCATCGAGGACGTCGAGTGCGGGGAGGGGCCCGAGGCGACGACCGGCTCTACCGTCACCGTGCATTACGTGGGAACGCTCGAGGACGGAAAGAAGTTCGACGCGTCCCGCGACCACGGCGAGCCTTTCGGCTTCCTCCTCGGGGCAGGACAGGTGATCGCCGGATGGGATGAGGGCGTCGAGGGCATGCTCGTCGGCGGAACGAGGAACCTCACGATCCCGCCCGAGCTCGGCTACGGCGAGGCCGGCTACCCGCCGGCGATCCCTGAGAACGCGACCTTGTTGTTCACGATCGAGCTCCTCGCGGTCGAGAAACCCTCCTGACCCCTTCCTAACCCGCTCCGCGAAGGCCGGTTGCCATATTCTCTTCGCGCGGGCACCATCGGGTCCGTGAGTTCGACGCGGTGGACGACCGCTCTCGCGTGGGGACTGTGGGCCGTGGGGGTGGCCGGGTCGACCGCCACCTTCGTGTTCGCATCGGCGAGCGGCGACCGCGAAGAACGCCTCTTCGACTTCGTCCTCTTCAGCGCGATCTACGTCGGGTTCGCGACGGTCGGGGCACTGATCGCCGCGCGCCGACCGGGCAACGCGATCGGGTGGCTCCTGATCGCGATCGGAAGCGGCGCCGCGCTCGGTAACGCCACTCAGGAGTACGCGATGTACGCGCTCGATGAGCGCTCCGGAGCGCTCCCGGGAGGCATCGCGATGGCGTGGTTCGGGGCTTGGTTGTGGCCCGGGTCGGTGGCGTTGCTCGTGTTCTTGCTCCTGCTGTTCCCCGATGGCAAGCCGGCATCGCGGCGGTGGAGGCCAGTGGTCTGGGCGGCGGCGGCCGGATGGCTCGTCCTGATGGCGGGAGAGTTCTTCTTCAAGCCCGGGCCGCTCGACCTCAGGCCGCTGCGCGTCGAGAACCCCTTGGGGATCGAAGCTGCCCGGGAGGCGCTGGAGCTTGCCGCTGCGCTCGGCGGAGGTCTTCTGCTGTTGTGCGTGGTCGCCGCGGTGGGGTCGCTGGTCCTGAGGGCGCGACGCTCGACGGGGGACGAGCGCCAGCAGTTCAAATGGTTCGCCTACGCCGCGGCGTTCATGGTCTTCGACCTGCTGGTGCTCGGCAATGTCATGGCGACGTTCTTCCCGAGGATCGCGGACGCGATCGGCAACCTGATGTTCGGACTCGGGATCGTGTCGCTCCCGGCCGCGATCGGCATCGCGGTGCTGAAATACCACCTCTACGACATCGACGTCATCGTCAACCGAACCCTCGTGTACGGCGCGCTGTCGGCCATCCTCGCGTTGGCCTACGCCGGCATCGTCTTCGCGTTACAGGCGCTGCTACCTGCCACTGCTTCCGACTCCAACTTTGCGATCGCGGGATCGACGCTGGCGGTCGCGGCGTTGTTCACCCCACTCCGTCGCCGGATACAGGCGTTCATCGACCATCGCTTCTATCGGCGGAAGTACGACGCGGAGCGCACGGTCGAGCGTTTCCGCGCGCATCTGAGGGACGAAGTGGACCTCGACAGCCTGAGCGCTCATCTTCTCGAGGTGGTCGATCAGACGATGCAGCCGGCGAGCGTCTCGCTGTGGCTCCGGGCGCCCGACGGCGTGCGTCAAGGTGGCGCGGCGATCCCTTAGATCCAGCACCAGCCCTTCGGAGGGATGCTCGAGTTGTCGAGGGTCTCGGTGGTGCGCGTCGTGGGGGTTCCGCCTACCGTCTCGGTGATCGTCGACTTCACCGGCGTCCCCGGCGGTTTCTCGCACTGCTCGTCCTCGAACTGCCAGATGCGACGATCCCATCGCTCGTAGGGAAGAGACACGTTGGCGGCCAGCGGGTAGTAGAACGCGGTCGTGCCCAGGGTGGCCGCAGCGAAGAGGGAGACCGCGGCGCGCGCCTCCCACGAGGTCCCGATCCTCGTGGCCACGTACCCCAGGGCGAGACACATGAAAGGGATCGTGGGGAGGAGGTAGAAGATGAACACGGCGTCGCGTCCGATCGCCAGCCACGGGACGTAGGTGAACGCGAAGCCGGCCAGGATGACCCCCTCCGGGCGCGCCGGGTGACGATGCCGCATCCAGATGGCTGCCACAACGGCAAGCGCAAGCAGCGACGCCCACCAGATGACCGGGTTGCCGGTTGCGAGCACCTCTCGGTAGTCGCCGTTAGGAGCCTTCTCGAAGAAGTACGACACCGGTCTCTTGAGGAGGACCCAGGACCACGCCGGGGACTCATAGCTGTGCCTCGCCTCGAGGGTGGTGTGGTACTCGAACATGCACTTCTGCAACCGGGCGATCTGCACCGGCCAGCTCCCCTCCGGCACGGGACAGAAGGACGTCTGGCCCTGCAAGCGTCCCGCGTAGGTAGCCACATAGAGGGCCAGCGGGACGAGGGCGAACCAGGCGACCAGCGAGGCGCTCTCCTCGCGGATGGTTCGGACCAGCGCCCGGCCCCACCCCTGGGGGAGGCGCGCGCGGAGCTCCCACGCCATGGTCACCACGACCACGAGGAGCAGCACCAGCCCTCCGGACCACTTGGAGGCGACCGCGGCCCCGGCCGCGGCCCCCGCTGCGAGACGCCATGGCCGGTCGAGCGGGTTGGCGCCACGGGGTTCGAGTGGCGACCCGCCGGCCAGCGCGGGCAACAGCCGATCGCGGTCGTACACGGCAAACAGGACCGCGGCGACGCCGAACAGCGGAACGAAGATGTCCAGCATGGCCACGCGCGACTGGACGAAGTGCAGCAGGTCGACGGCCAGCAGCCCTGAGGCGATCGTCGCTCCCAGCGTGGAGCCGAGCAGCTTGCGCGCCAGCAGGTAGAGGAGAGCGATCGTGATCGTGCCGGCGACGACCGCCATGATCCGCCACCCGAACGCGTCGTAGTCGAAGAGCCGCACCCCGATGGCCAGCAGCCACTTGCCGAGCGGAGGGTGCACCCGGGTCTGCTCGTCCGCGATACCGCAGACGGTCGCGGCGGCCTTCACGTACCAGCATGCGTCCTTCGCGTAGTAGACCTCGTCGAACATCAGCGAGCCGGGCGTTCCCAGGCGGAGCAGACGGAGGATGCCGCCGACTACGGTGACCGCCGCAAGGGCGTACGTATCCGCGGTGCTCCACGCGGGCGCGCCGGGCTCGTCATCGGGCTCAGGAGCCTCGTCGGCGCGGTCTTCGATCTCACTCACGGGGCGGCAGCATAGTTAGTCTGCTCGCCATGCGAACCATCGTCGCGGGCGTGCGCACCCTCCGCCGGGCGCCGCTGGCGGCGGTTCCGATGGCGGCAGAGGGGCTCCTGGCCGCAGCCCTCGTCCTCACCGGCGGGCTGCCGGCTACGGGCGCAAGCGCACCTGCCGGCGCCCTGTTCCCACTCGACGTCTACTTCGATCTAAAGCAATCGCTCGCGTTCGCGGCCGACTGGTGGATGTTCGTCGCCGCGATGGCTCTCGCGCTTCTGGTGAGGTCATTCGTCCTCGGTCTGACCCTGTGGTGGGCGGATGGCTCGCCGGGCAGCTTCTCGGTCGCCTGGGGACGCGCTCTCGTCCTTGCGGCGATGGCAGCGGTCGTTCTCGTGCCCAGCGCAGCGCTCCTCTTCGCCGGTACGGCGCTGCGGTACGCGCCCTTCGTCTGGGCCGGTGGGGCGATGGGCCTCATCGTGTCCTTCGTCTTCGCTCGCCGGGCGGCCCGTCTGGATGTGGGCGCCGGCGTGCCTCAAGGGAAAGGGGTGCCCGAGGGCAGCGCGTTCTACGGTTACGCCCTGCTGGTGACCGCGGTCGCCGCCGCGATGTCCGTGCTTGCACGCAACGGAGCGTTCCTCTCCGCGTTGCTCCTCGCATCCGTCGGGCCCGTGCACGCGCTCTACATCCTGGGATGGAGGAGTCATCTCGAGGCCGAGACCTATCCGGGCGGGGGAGTCACGGCGACGGCCCTCACCGCGGTAGGGCTGCTCGCGTTCGGCGGAGCGGTTGCCTACGACAGGTATCTGCGCGATCCGGCCCCCGTGAGCCGAGCCGATGCCCGCGGGTCCCTGCTCATCCTGGGAGGAGTGGATTCCACCGCGAGGACGGGCGCGCTTGCCGGCCTCGACCCGCGCGACCTGGGGTTCTCCCCCGAGCGGACGCAGACCTTGTCTTATCGCGCCGGTGGCGGGATCTACGGGCGCGCCGACACGCGCCGCGACCTCGATGAGACGGCGAGGATCGTCGCCGGCCAGATCGCCGCGGCGCGCCCTCCCCGGGTCCTGCTCGGTCACTCGCAAGCCGCGCTCGTCCTCGATCGGGTTCTCGACGAGGGCCTGTCCGCGCCGGAGAAAGCCGTGTCCATCTCGGCCCCGCCGCCCGTCCCACCGCGTCTCGAGCTGCCCGACCCGGGGGAGATCGGGAGAGGGCGACCCGGCGGCGATCTCGCGCGCGCGCTGGGGCGCGTGCTCGACATCTTCGGCGCGGGGTTCGAGGTGGGGGGACCACATTCTCCGAGCCGGCTTCGGCCCGTGGTCGTCGGCGCCAGCCACACCCCGAGGCTCGCAGTGTGGGCGCTCGGCGATTCGGTGTGGCTGGATCGAGATTGGCGCAGGCCCGGTGAGCTGAACGTAGTGGCGATCAGCGATCACGTGGGTGCCACCAACGACGCCCGCGCTCTCGAGGCGGCGCGTGCATTTATAGCGGGGCGCAGGATCGACCGGGACGAGGGCTCGTGGCGAGGTCTTTTGGCTGCGGGTCTGCGCTACCTGTTCGAGCCGTGGCGACCGGCCTGAGCGCGGACGCGTGGCCGGAAAGCTCATCCTCTGCGGGACCCCGATCGGCAACCTCGAGGACATGTCCTTGAGGTCGGTGCGGACGCTGCGCGAGGCCGAGGTGATCGCGTGCGAGGACACGCGGAGGACGCGCAAGCTGCTCGCCCACCACGGCATCCCGGCGCCCCGTCTGGTCGTCTACAACGATGCGAACGAGCGGAGGCAGGCCGCCGGCCTCGTGGCGACGATCGAGTCGGGTCGCTCGGTGGTGCTGGTCTCGGACGCGGGCATGCCCGGGCTGTCCGATCCTGGGTACCGCCTGGTCTCGGCGTGCGTCGAGGCCGGGATCGAGATCGATGTCGTGCCCGGGCCCTCGGCGGTGGTGACCGCGGTGGCCGTGTCGGGCCTCGCCCCCGGTCGCTTCGTGTTCGAGGGGTTCCTGCCGCGCAAGGCGTCGGAGCGCCGCCGGCGCATCGGCGAGCTGGCGTTCGAGGAGCGAACGGTGGTGCTGTACGAGTCGCCCCACCGGATACAGGCAGCGCTGGACGACCTCGCCGCCGGCTTGGGCGGACGCCGGGCCGCCCTGGCGCGCGAGCTCACGAAGCTCTACGAAGAGGTCCGCCGCGGCCCGCTCCCCGAGCTGGCCGACGGCGTCCGCGCCGACCCTCCTCGAGGCGAGATCGTGATCGTGATCGAAGGCGCGCCGCGGGTGCCCGGGCAGATCGCTCCGCGGCAGCTGGCGCGCCGCGCCCGGATGGTGATGGCCGAGGGGATAGAGCGGAGTGAGGCGCTGAGCCGCGTGGCCAAGGAGGCCGGGGTCCCGAGGCGCGCGGTCTTCGACGCCCTCGTGGACCATCCCGAGGACGGTGGCTCCTAGCCTCCTAGCCGACCGACTCCTCGTTCGGGAGCCGGATCTCGGTCGGGGCGTGCTTCCGGAGCTCGACGGCGCAGACGTGACAGATCCTGCGCCCCTTGAGCTCGATCTCGGGGCCCTCGGCGCCGCAGAAAGAGCACAGGTCACGCCTCTTCTCGAGGACGACCTGCTCACCGTTGACCGAGATATCCAGCTCGTCACCCTCCCGGATCGCGAGCACCTTGCGGATCTCGGAGGGAAGCACGATGCGCCCCAGCTCGTCGATCTTGCGCACCACCCCGGTTGACTTCATGTCCCTCCCTAAGGGCTCGCCCGCTTCCTGGATAGTATTGGCACGTTCGGGGCGTTCAAACAACGATTCAACAAGGATTGCCTCGGGCTGCAAACTCGGACCTTTCCGACATCCCAACCGCACCTCGGGGGCCGCGCCGTGAGCGAACGCACCTTCTACGTGACCACCCCCATCTACTACGTCAACGACGTGCCCCACCTCGGGCATGGGTACACCGCGGTGGCGGCAGACTTCCTCAGCCGCTTCCGGCGCATGCAGGGCCGCCCGGTCCATCTGCTAACCGGCACCGACGAGCACGGCGAGAAGATCGCCCGGACCGCCCGGGCCAACGGGATGAGCCCTAAGGAATGGACCGATCGGATCGTGCCTCGCTGGAAGGAGGTCTGGGCCGCCCTCGATATCTCCTACGACGATTTCATCCGGACCACCGAGCCGCGTCACGAAGCTCCCGTCCAGCGCTTCGTCCAGGCCCTCTACGACCGGGGCGAGATCTACCTCGGGACCTACGAGGGCCTGTATTGCGTCGGGTGCGAGGCGTTCAAGCAGCCGGACGAGCTGGTGGATGGCAAGTGCCCCGACCACGGGATCGAGCCCGAGCGGGTCAAGGAGGACAACTACTTCTTCCGGTTGTCGAAGTACCGCGATCGGTTGATCGAGCTCTACGAGGGGGACCCCACCTTCGTGATGCCCGAGGCGCGCCGCAACGAGGTCCTGGGCAAGGTGCGGCAGGGTCTCGACGACCTCTCTATCTCGAGGATCGGGCTCGACTGGGGGATCCCCGTGCCCTGGGACCCCCAGCACGTGATCTACGTGTGGGTGGACGCCTTGCAGAACTACATCACCGCGGCGGGCTACGGGAGCGATGACGAAAGCTTCGAGCGGCTGTGGCCCGCCGACATCCACCTGATCGGCAAGGACATCCTCTGGTTCCACTCCGTGATCTGGCCGGCGCTGCTCTTCGCCAGTGACCTTCCCCTGCCCAAGACGGTGTACGCGCACAGCTGGCTGCAGGTCGGCGGCGAGAAGATGTCCAAGTCCAAGCTCACCGGGATCTCCCCTCACGACCTCGTCGCCACCTTCGGTTCGGACGGGTACCGCTACTACTTCATGCGCGAGATCTCCTTCGGGAACGACGGCAGCTTCTCGTGGGAGTCGATGGTGACGCGTTACAACACAGATCTGGCGAACGAGCTCGGCAACCTCGCCTCGCGTGTCCTCTCGATGATCGGCCGTTATCGCGGTGGCCTCGTTCCCGAGGCCCCACGACCGCATGAGATCGACGGCAACGACCGGGACCTGCAACAGACGTTCGGAGCCGCGCTCGACGCCGCGGTCGCCGCGATCGACGCCATCGCGCCCCACGAAGCGCTCCGCGCGATATGGGCCTTCGTTCGCAAGGCGAACGCCTACGTTGAGGACGTCGCGCCGTGGAGCCTCGCCAAAGATCCCGGCAACGCGCGTCGTCTCGAGGTCGTCCTGTACGTGCTGGCCGATTCACTGCGTCTGCTCGCTCTCCTAGTCGCGCCGATCACGCCTCGCGCCGCGCAACAGCTGTGGGAGCGACTGGGGCAGCCGGGGCGAGTCGACGAGCACACCTACGACGCCGACGGCCGGTGGGGCCTCCTGGTGCCGGGTACCGCCGTCCTCGTCGGCGCGCCGCTGTTCCCGCGCGTGGAGGAGTCCGTCGCGTCGCCACCCCCCGCGTGATGTGGTTCGACACCCACTGCCACCTCTATGACATCGAGCAGAGGGAGCCGCTCTTCGCGGTCGTGGAGCGCGCCGTCACTGCCGGTGTGGACGGGATGGTCGTGGTGGGTGTGGATCCCCCATCCAGCCGCCGCGCGCTCGAGCTGGCGCGCGCCTTCGAACCGGTGTGGGCCGGCGCCGCCTACCACCCGACGGCGTCGGCGGGCTGGCAGGATCCGTGGGCCGACGAGATCGACGATCTGCTGGGGACCACGGACGTCGTCGCGGTGGGCGAGACGGGGATCGACCTGCACTGGGACAAGAGCTTCATCGACGACCAGCGACGGATGTTCGCCGCGCACATCGGACTGGCCAAGAAGCACGGCAAGGCGCTGGTGATCCACACGAGGGACTCGATCTACGAGGTCCTGGAGATGCTCGAAGACGTCGGCGCGCCGGAGCGGGTGGTGTTCCACTGCTGGTCCGGCGATCGGATCGCGCTCGCTCGTGCTCTGGATCTCGGAGGGTTCGTCTCGTTCGCCGGGAACGTGAGCTTCAAGAGCGCCGACGACCTGCGTGCGGCCGCCGCCGCCGTGCCCTCCGACCGTCTGCTGGTCGAGACCGATTCCCCGTACCTTGCTCCGGTGCCCAAGCGGGGGCGGCCCAACGAGCCCGCTTTCATCGTGCACGTGGGCGCGGCGGTTGCCGCCGCCCGCGACGAGACGGTCGAAGAGGTCGCCCGCGTGACGAGCGCCAACGCGCGCGCGGTCTTCGGCATCCCGTGACGACGCAGCCCCTCGGGGCGCGCCGGACCGGTGAGCTCCTCGCCCGTCACGGGATCAGGCCGAAGAGGTCGCTCGGGCAGAACTTCGTGATCGACCCCAACACGATCCGCAAGGTGGTGTCGGTCGCGTCGCTCGCGCCGGGGGACCGCGTGCTGGAGATAGGGCCCGGCATCGGCACGCTGACCCTGGGCCTCGCCGAGGCGGCGGCCCATGTCGTCGCGCTCGAGGTCGACGACCGGCTCTTACCCGCTCTGGCAGAGGCCATCGCGGGGGTAGCCAACGTGGAGGTCGTGCACGGTGACGCGCTCGCGCTCGACCTCTCGGTGTGGGACGCCACCCACCTCGTGGCCAACCTGCCCTACAACATCGCGGTGCCTATCGTCATGCGCGTGCTCGAGCACGTGCCGGGGATCGCCGAGCTGACCGTGATGACCCAGGCCGAGGTTGGGGAGCGACTCGCCGCGGCTCCCGGATCGAAGAGCTACGGACAGGTGAGTGTCATGGTCGGCTACCACGCGCATGCGTCGGTCGCAGCGCGGGTATCCCGGCGCGCCTTCTTTCCCGTGCCGAACGTCGACTCCGTGCTCGTGAGGATCGTGCGAGACGACCCACCGGACGTGGCCCGGCCGGCCATGGCGGCGGTGGTGCGAGCGGCGTTCGGACACCGACGCAAAACGCTACGGAACAACCTCGCAGGGGTCTTCGGGTCGACCGAGGCCGCCGCGGCCGCGCTCGCGACGGCGGGCCTCGATCCCCGAGCGCGAGCGGAACAGGTCCCCCTCGAAGGGTTCGTCCGCTTGGCGCGAGCGGTGCGCGAGCCGGGCCCCGCTCGGCCGTGACCGCGACCCCCGGCCGCGTATGGCACAGCGGCGCCAAGGTCAATCTGTTCCTGCGCGTCCTGGGGCGGCGCGCCGACGGCTTCCACGACATCGAGTCGGTATTCCATCCCATCGGCCTCGCCGACCGGATGACCTTTTGCCCCGGGCGCGGGTTCTCCCTGACGGTGAGCGTCGTCTCGCCCGGCGCGCCGGGGCCACCTTCGGACGAGACCAACCTCGTGACCCGCGCGGCGCGCGCCCTCGCCGAGCTCGCCGGGGTGGAGCCCGCCGCCACGGTCGAGCTCGCGAAGGCGATCCCGACCGGGGCGGGGCTCGGGGGCGGCAGCTCGAACGCGGCCGCGGCGTTGCTCGGGCTACGCGAGCTGTGGGGCCTCAGCGTCGGCGACGACGACCTGGCGGTGCTCGGGGCGCGGCTGGGAAGCGACGTCCCGTTCTTCCTCTACGGGAGAAGCGCCCTGGTCGCCGGCCGCGGCGAGACGGTGACACCGCTGCCGGCGCCGACCGCGCTCTGGTTCGTCCTGGGGATCTCCCGTGTCCCTCTGGCGGTGGCCGACGTCTACCGAGCGTGGGACCGCTCGGGGACGACCCATGCCGAAGAGACGGTAGCGGTCGCGTCGGGGCTGGCGGCCGGAGACCCCGAGGCGCTGGCACGGACCGTGCACAACGACCTGGAGGAGCCGGCGTTCGGACTACGCCCGGAGCTGCGCGCCCAGAAGGAGGCACTCCTCGGCGCGGGAGCACTGGCAGCGATCATGAGTGGCTCGGGAGCCGCCCTCTGTGGGCTCGCACGCGACCGCACGCATGCAGAGGAGATCGCGCGCCGGGTAGCGGGCTCGTTCGACCGCGTGGAGGTGGTGGGGTCGCGGTCGCCCGCCGTGCAGGCCGCCGGCTCGTGAGGCGTGGGTCATTACTATGAGCTCAAGTGCCCCGTGGGGTAAGTGGCAGCCCGAGGGATTTTGGTTCCCTAAGTCCTGGTTCGAGTCCAGGCGGGGCAGCGAGGCCGAGAGGGTGGAGGTGGGGTGGGGGATCTGCAGGTGGCCGGCGTGGTCCTGGCGGCGGGTGAAGGCAGGCGCCTGAAGTCCGATCTCCCGAAGGTGCTTCACCCGGCCGCCGGGCGCCCGCTCGTCGCCCACGTCGTGGCGGCGCTGCAGCCTCTCGATCTGGCGCGCCGGGTCGTGGTCACCTCGGCGCGACGGGACGAGATCGCCGGGGCTCTGGAGGAGGCGGGCCTCGCCGACGATCTCGTCTACGCGATCCAGGACCCCCCGCGCGGGACGGCCGATGCGGTCGCGATCGCCCTCGAGGCCGCGGGCGATCCCGCTCTGGTCCTGGTGGTGAACGGAGATACCCCCCTGATGCGCACCGAGACCCTGGAACGCTTGCTCGAGGCGCAGCGGGCGACCGGGGCGGCCGCGGCGATCGTGACCGCGGAGCTCGACGACCCCGGAGGGTACGGGCGGGTGGTCAGGACCGCGGAGGGGCTGGTGGACCGCGTCGTGGAGGACCGTGACGCGAGCGGCTCGGAGCGGGGCCTCAATGAGGTGAACGCCGGCTTCTATGTGTTCGACGCGCTCCTGCTGGCCCAGATGCTGCAGAAGGTGGATACGAGCAACGCGCAAAACGAGTACTACCTCACGGACGTGGTCGGCGTGCTGCGCGCCGAAGGACACCAGGTTGTAGCCGTCATCGCCGACGGGTCCGAGATCGGAGGGGTTAACGACCGCGCGCAGCTCGCCGCGGTGGAGCGCGCTCTGCGCGCGCGGGCGACCGAGCGGTGGATGGCCGAGGGCGTGACCATCATCGACCCGGCCACGACCTACATCGACGCCGCGGTGGTGATCGACCGGGACGCGACGATCCGCCCATTCACATTCCTGGAGGGCGCCACGTACATCGGGGGCGGGGCGTCGGTGGGTCCGCAGGTCAGGATCGTCGATTCGGTCGTGGGTCCGGGCGCGGAGGTCTCCTCCTTCTCGGTGGTCCGCGGCTCGGAGATCGGTGACGGCGCATCGGTCGGCCCGTTCGCCTCCCTCCGGGCCGGAACGCGGCTCGCGCGCGGCGCGCGCGTCGGGTCGTTCGTCGAGACGAAGCAGACGACTCTAGGAGAAGGCAGCAAGGCGAACCACCTCGCTTATCTGGGGGACGCAGAGATCGGCGCCGGGGTCAACATCGGCGCCGGCACGATCACCTGCAACTGGGACGGACGTGAGAAGCACCGCACGGTGATCGAGGACGATGCCTACATCGCGTCGGACACGATGCTCGTCGCACCGGTAAGGATCGGCAAGCGCGCCGCGACCGGGGCGGGGTCGGTGGTACGGGACGACGTCCCGGACGACGCCCTCGCCGTGGGCGTGCCCGCCCGGATCATCGAAGGCAAGGGCAACCGCATGTCCGGGCGCGCCGACGCAGATCGTCCCGAGGAGGCGGCTGACGGTACAGTTGAGGACGCGGACGAGGCTGATGCCTGAGGAGAGGGATCGTGCAGCTACCCACGCATAAGCGGCTGATGATCTTCTCCGGGACCGCTCATCCCGAGCTCGCCGAGGAGATCGCTGCACACCTCGGGATGAAACTGAGCGAGGTCGAGATCTCTACCTTCGCGAACTCCGAGAGCTACGCGCGCTTCGGCGACTCAGTGCGGGGCTGCGACGCCTTCGTGATCCAGAGCGTCTGCGAGCCGGTGGATCACCACATCGTTCAGCAGCTGATCATGATCGACGCGCTGAAGCGCGCGTCGGCCAAGAGGATCACCGCGGTCTGCCCGCTGTATCCGTACTCACGCCAGGACCGGAAGGCCCGCGGACGCGAGCCGATCACGGCGAAGCTGATGGCCGACATGTACGAGGCGGCGGGCGTGGACAGGGTGCTGTCGGTCGATCTCCACAGCGGTCAGATCCAGGGTTTCTTCGACGCCCCGTTCGACCATCTGACGGCCTTGCCGATCCTCGCCCACTACTTCCACGACATCCTCCCCGACGACTCGGTGATCGTCTCGGCGGATCCCGGCGGGGCCGGGCTGGCCGACAAGTGGCGTCAGCACTTCTACCAGTTCCACGGGATCAACTGCCAGGTCGCGTTCCTGCACAAGCGACGCCGGCGCGATCTGCGCAACGTGAGCGAGACCCGCGCCGTGGTGGGTGAGGTCGAGAGCAAGGTATGCCTCATCGTCGACGACATGATCGACACGGCCGGGACCCTCACGAACGGGGTCGACATCCTCATGGAGGCAGGCGCCGCCGAGGTCTACGCGGCCGCGACCCACGCGCTTCTCTCCCCGCCCGCGGTGGACCTGATAAAGAATTCCCAGCTACGCGAGGTCGTGGTGACCAACACGCTGCCGCTTCCCAGCGAGAAGATGCTCGACAAGCTCGTCGTGCTTTCGATCGCGCCGACGATCGCCCAGACGATCAAGGCGGTGTTCGAGGAGGAGTCCGTGTCCGGCCTCTTCCACGGCGAGAACCAGCCCTAGCACAGCGCGGGATCACCCCCCTCGGCTCGGGAGCGGACGGCGCTCCGGCGGGTAATATGGCGCTCGTCCACGGGCGCGGCCGTCGGCCGCACCGCCCCACATGGAGGATCGTCGATGGCTGAGGTCAGGTTGCAGGCAACGAAGCGCGCGGAGACGGGCAAGGGCCCGGCGCGCCGAGCACGCCGCGCGGGGCGCCTGCCGGCGACGGTCTACGGCCATGGCATGGACCCCGTCTCGATCGAGCTGGACCGCCGCGAGTTCGTCACCGCCCTGCACACCGACGCCGGGATGAACGTCCTGCTCGACCTGGAGCTGGACGGCGACACGTTCCTCACGCTGACCAAGGAGCTCCAGCGCGACCCCGTACGAGGCAGCGTCCTCCATGCCGACTTCGTGCGCATCGACCGGACCCAAGAGGTCGAGGTCGAGGTACCGGTCCACATCGTGGGCGAGGCGCCCGGCGTCGACGAGGGTGGCGTGCTCGAGCAGCCCCTCTTCCAGATCCACGTGCGCTGCCGTGCCGTCGACGTGCCGGAGTCGATCGATGCCGACGTCTCGGCCCTCACGATCGGAGACAGCTTGAGGGTCTCGGATCTCTCCGAGGGTCGCTCGTTCACCATCCTGAACGACCCCGAATCGGTCGTCGCGTCCGTGGTCCCGCCCATCAGCGAGGCGGACCTCGAGCCCGATCTCGGGATCGAGCCGACCGAGGTCACCGAGGAGGAGGCCGCCGAGGCCGCGGCCGAGGGCGAAGTCCCGGCGGAGGGTGCCGCTCCGGCAGAGGCCGCCGGCGACGAAGGCGGCTCGGAGGGCTAGCGCGGGAGCCTCCAACCACACATGCGGTTGTTCCGGCGCTCGGCTGGAGGCGAGGATGCCCGCTGGATCGCGGTCGGCCTGGGCAACCCCGGGTCGCGCTACGCGGGTAACCGGCACAACGCTGGCGCTTTGGCGCTCGACGTCCTGGCGGGACGCGCCGCCGCGGGCCTCAAGAGCCACAAGTCGGGATGCCTCACGGCGGAGGTCACGATCGCCGGCGAGCGGGTCGTGCTGGCGCGCGCGGCGAGTTTCATGAACGAGTCGGGAGGGCCGGTCGGCCGGTTGCTGCGGTGGTACAAGAGCGATCCCGCCCGCCTCGTCGTCCTGCACGACGAGCTCGACATCCCCTTCGGCGACGTCCGGGTCAAGGTCGGCGGAGGGACCGCCGGGCACAACGGGCTGCGGTCGATCGCGTCCCATCTCGGCACCCCGGACTTCCTTCGGGTGCGCATCGGGGTGGGCCGGCCGCCGGGTCGCAAGGACGGCGCCTCCTACGTACTCGAGGACTTCTCGACCCAGCAGCGCAACGAGCTCGACGAGGTTCTCGGCCGGGCGGCGGACGCGGTGGAGCGGATCGTCGACGTCGGCGCGGAGCGGGCGATGAACGAGGTCAACACGCGGCCCTGACGGTCGCGTGGCGTCAGGCGGTGGCGATCATCCGCTCGATCGCGAGGCGGGCACGGTCGGCGATGTCCTTCGGGACGTCGATCTCGTAGCGGCCGGTGCGGAGCGAGCTCAAGACCTTCTCGGGGGTGATGCGCTTCATGTACTGGCATACCGCCGCTTCGTTCGCGGCGATCATCTCGGCCTCGGGGTTCTCCTTGCGCAGGCGATGCAGCATCCCGGTCTCGGTCGCGATGATGAACTTCGTCGCGTCGGACTCGCGCATGCGCCGCACCATCCCGCCGGTGCCGAGCATGAAGGTGCGCTCCGCGGGGAGGTCGCCGGCGGACTGCAGGTAGAGGGCCTGCGACGCACAGCCGCACTCCGGGTGGATGTGCAGCTCGGCGTCCGGGTTGTCGGCGAGGGTGCGCTCGAGGTCGGACGGCTCGATCCCTGCGTGTACGTGGCACTCGCCCATCCAGACGTGCATCTTGCGGCCGGTCATCCGCTCGACGTGCGCGCCGAGGAACATGTCGGGCCCGAACAGGATCTCTTTGTCCTCGGGGATCGACTGCACGATCTTCACCGCATTGGCCGAGGTGCAGCAGTAGTCGGTCTCGGCTTTGACGGCGGCAGAGGTGTTGACGTACATCACCACGACCGCGCCGGGATGCTCGGCCTTCCACGCCCGCAGCTGATCCGCGGTGATCGAAGCCGCGAGCGAGCACCCGGCTTCGAGGTCGGGCAACAGGACGCGCTTGTCGTAGGACAGGATCTTGGCGGTCTCGGCCATGAAGTGGACCCCGCAGAAGACGATCGTCGAGGCATCCGTCTCGGCCGCGATGCGCGACAGCTCGAGCGAGTCGCCGACGTGGTCGGCCACGTCCTGGACCTCGGGCACCTGATAGTTGTGAGCGAGGATGACCGCATCGCGGGCCTTCGCCTCGCGCCGCACGGCCTCGAACCACTCGTGCTCGGGCCGGACGACCGCTTCGGCGGCCGAGATCACCATCGCGCCTCGACCTCCAGCGACAGGTCGATCGAGCGCGCGGAGTGGGTCAGGGCGCCCACGGAGATCAGCTCGACGCCCGTTTCGGCGTAGGCACGTACGTTGTCGAGGTCGATCCCGCCGGACGCCTCCAGCACGGCCTTGCCGCCCGCGCGCGCGACGGCGTCGGCCACCATCGAAGGGGTCATGTTGTCGAGCAGGACGAAGGCGGCGCCGGCGACGAGCGCCTCCCCGAGCCCGTCGAGGTCCGAGACCTCCACCTCCACGCTCATCCCCGGCGGCGTGCAGGCACGAGCGGAATCGACCGCCGCGGTGATCCCGCCGGCGGCGGCGATGTGATTGTCCTTGATCAGGATCCCGTCGTCCAGCCCGAAGCGGTGGTTCGAGCCCCCACCGGCGCGGACCGCATGTTTCTCTATCGCGCGCAGGCCGGGAGTGGTCTTGCGGGTGTCGAGGATCCGGACGGGCGTCCCTGCCACCGCGTCGACGAACCTCCTCGTCAAGGTGGCTATCCCGCATGCCCTGGCGAGCAGGTTGAGTGCCGTCCGCTCGGCCGTGAGGATCGCGCGCAGGGGTCCGTCGATGTGCACCACCGCAGTCATCGGCTCGACCGCGTCGCCCTCGGACGCGTGGGCCCGCCACTCGACCGGGGCGGACGCGACCGTCTCGAAGCATGCCCGGGCTACGCCGAGACCCGCCACGATGCACGGCTCGCGGGCCTCGATCCGGGCACGGCCGCGCGCGTCGGCAGGCACCACCGCATCGGTCGTGCGATCGCCCCGGCCGACGTCCTCGTCGATGAACGCGCGGACCAGAGCCTCCACCTGCGCTTCGAGCATCCTCTCCACCCATCCAGATTAGCGGCGCGGGACGTCACTTCCGGCGCCGGGAGCGCCGGCCCACGCCCCTACACTTGTCGGCTCGTGGCCGCTCTGACCCCCCTGCTGGACCTGCTGCCGGACGAGCGCGTGAGCGCTCTGTTGCACGCGCGCGCCGCAGTGACGGTGCCCGAACCGGCCCGTCCCTACCTGCTGGCGGCCCTGGTGCGCCACCTCGACCGCCCGGTGTTGGCGGTCACCGCGCACGGCGAGGAAGCCGAGCACCTCGCCCGCGACATCGAGGCGTTCCTCGGCCCCGACGGCTCCGAGGTGTTCCCCGGGTGGGAGGTCCTTCCCGGCGAGCCGCTCAGCCCTTCGGTCGAGACCATGGGACGCAGGCTCAACGTCCTCTACCGGCTCGGCGCCGGGGAGAGGTTCGTGATCGTCGCCACCGCGCAGGGAGCCACGCAGCTCGTCGCGCCGCCGGACCCAGCGGTCGGCATCCTGCGACTCGAGAGCGGCGGCCGATTGCCCGACGCCGACGTCGCGGGACGCCTGGTCGAGATGGGCTACGAGCGCAACTACATCGTCGAGCGCAGAGGAGAGTTCGCGATCCGCGGCGGGATCCTCGACGTCTTCCCCCCCGCTTCCGACCGGCCCGTGCGCGCCGACCTGTGGGGCAACGAGATCACGTCCCTGCGCCGGTTCGCGCTCGCATCGCAGCGTTCGCTCGACGACATCGGTTGGATCGAGATATCGCCATGCCGCGAGCTGCGCGGCGACGAGCGCACCCGCCGGCGCGCCGCGGAGCTGGCCGTCTCGGACGACGATCCCATGCTCGCCCAGCTCGCTGAGGGGATCGTCCCGCCGGGAGCCGAACGCCTGCTGCCGCCGATCGCGGGAGGCCTCGTGCCGTTGGGGTCCCTCCTGCCGGACGGCGCGCCGGTCGTGGTGCTCGAGCCGAAGCGGGTGCGCGACCGCGCCGAGGAGGTCCTGGAGCAGGTGAGCGAGTGGACCTCGCTGACCAAGCTCGCGCACCGGCATTACGCCCCGCTGGACGAGTCGATAGCGAACGCCTCGTCCACCCTCCTGGTCACCAGCTTCGCGGAGCCCGGCGCCGAGTCCTTCCCCGTCGAAACGTGGACCCACGTCGCCGGTAAGCCGGAGGTCCTGACCGAGCGGCTGGGCGAGCTGATCCGTGCCGGCTACCGGGCGGTGGTGGCGGCGTCGCTCCCCGAGACCGCGGAGACGATGCGCGTCAACCTCGCGCGGGTGGGTCTCCGCTTCTCGGTCGACGAGAGTGCGCCGCCCGCGGACGCCGGTCCCGGGGGATCGATCGTCGTGGCCGAGCTCGGACGCGGGTTCGTGCTCGGTGACCCGACGCGTTTGGCCCTGGTCGCCGAGTCGGACATCACCGGCCGGCGTTCGGGCGCGGCGCGCCGCAGATCGCGGGCGCGCCGGCGGGACACCGGTGGGCCTCTCGACCTCGCCGAGGGTGACTACGTCGTCCACGAGGTTCACGGCATCGGACGCTACGGCGGGATGGTCGAGCGCGACCTGCTCGGCGTACATCGCGAGTACCTGGTGCTCGAGTACGCCAAGGGCGATCGGCTGTACGTGCCGAGCGACCAGGTCGACCTCGTGTCCAAGTACGTCGGCGGCGACGCGCCGAAGACCAGCCGGCTGGGATCCGGCGAGTGGGCCAAGACCAAGTCGCGCGTGCGCCGAAGGGTGCGGCAGATCGCCGGCGACCTCGTCAAGCTATACGCCGCACGCGTACGGGCGCGCGGGTTCGCGTTCGGCCCGGACTCGCCGTGGCAGCGCGAGCTCGAGGATTCCTTCCCCTACGAGGAGACCCCGGACCAGGCGCGGGCGATCGACGACGTGAAGGACGACATGGAGAAACCCATACCCATGGACCGTCTCGTCTGCGCCGACGTGGGCTACGGAAAGACCGAGGTGGCCGTCCGCGCGGCGTTCAAGGCGGTCGCAGCAGGCAAGCAGGTCGCGGTCCTGGTCCCGACCACGATCCTGGCCCAGCAACACCACGCCACCTTCATCGACCGCTTCCGCAACTTTCCGGTCCGGGTCGAGATGCTGTCGCGGTTCCTGTCGCCGGCGGAGGCCAAGAAGGTCGTGACCGACGTGGCCCTCGGCAAGGTGGACGTCGTGATCGGGACGCACAAGTTGCTGCAGCCCGACATCAGGTTCGCCGACCTGGGGCTGATCGTCGTCGACGAAGAGCAGCGGTTCGGGGTCGAGCAGAAAGAGAAGCTCAAGTCGCTGCGCACGAGCGTAGACGTGCTGACGCTCACCGCGACGCCGATCCCGCGGACGATGGAGATGGCGATGTCGGGCATCCGCGATCTCACGATCGTGGACACCCCTCCAGAGAACCGCCATCCCGTCATGACCTATGTGGGGGACCTCGACGAGTCGGTGATGGAGTCCGCGATCCGGCGCGAGCTGCTGCGTGACGGCCAGGTGTTCTACGTGCATCATCGGGTGGACACGATCGATCACGCGGCGCGCCGCCTGCAAGATCTCGTCCCCGACGCGCGGATCGGGGTCGCACACGGCCAGATGGACGAACGGGCGCTCGAGCAGGCGATGCTCGATTTCGGCGACAAGAAGACCAACGTCCTCGTGTGCACGACGATCATCGAGTCGGGCCTGGACATCCCGACCGTCAATACCCTGATCGTCGAACGGGCCGATCTGCTCGGTCTCGCTCAGATGTATCAGCTGCGCGGACGGGTAGGCCGCGCCCACGAGCGCGCCTACGCCTACCTGTTCTTCCCTCCGGATCGCTCGCTCACCGAGCACGCCCACGAGCGGTTGAAGACGATCGTGGAGCACACGGGTCTCGGATCGGGGTTCCGCATCGCTATGCGCGACCTCGAGATCAGAGGGGCGGGCAACCTGTTGGGCGCGGAGCAGCATGGCCAGATCGCGGAGGTCGGCTTCGACCTCTACGTCAAGCTCATGGGATCGGCCTTCGACGAAGCGAAAGGGCTTCCCTGGCGCGAAGACGGCGAGGTTCGCATCGACCTCCCGCTGCAGGCGTTCATCCCCAAGAACTACGTCGCCGACGAGAACCTGCGTCTCGAGGCATACCGCCGGATCGCGGGGACGCGCGATCCCGGCGAGCTCGCCGAGGCCCGCGCCGAGCTCGAAGACCGCTATGGGGCTCCGGTGCCCGAGCCGGTCGACGGGCTGTTCCAGGTGGCCGCGCTGCGCGTCCTCATGATGGAGCGGGGCATCGCCGAGGTCGCGACCGTCGCCCGAAATCTCCGCATCCGCCCGATCGAGCTCGAGGAGTCGCGCCAGGTGCGGTTGCAACGGGTCCTGCCCGAGGCGCAGTGGCGCGCCGCCACGAGCACGCTCATCGTTCCCGAGCGCGCCCTCCCGCGGTCGAAGGTGGTCGCCTGGGTGATCGATCTGATCGAGCAGCTAACCTCGAAATCATGAGCAGACGGCTGGTCGCGTGCGCGTGCGCGCTGCTCCTGGCGGCCGCGTGCGGCAACCTCGCCGAGGTGACCGCCGCCGAGGTGCATGGGCGTCCGATCTCCGCGAGCGAGATCAACGACGCGCTGACCCGTTACGAGGCTTCGCCCGAGTACCGCAGGCTCGCCGATCAAGGGGACCCGGGGTCCTTCAGCCGCAGGTTCGAGCAGAGCTACCTGTCCCAGCTGATCCGCAGAGGCGTATTCGACATGGCGGCCGAGGGTCTCGGGGTCGACGTCACCGTGATCGACGTGCACGAGCGCATCGAAGAGATCAAGGGGAACTATCCCAACGAGGAGGCGTTCGAGGAGGACCTCGAGGAGAAGGGGATCAACGAGGACCAGATCGATCTGCTGGTGAGGGACGCGCTCGTCGAGGAGCGTCTGCGGGCCGAGGTCGTCGCCGACGCGGGCGCGACCGAGGACGAGCTCCGCGCCGCGTACGAGAACGATCCCGAACGGTTCGCCGAGACCCGTGCGCGTCACATCCTCCTCGAGGATGCCGCCGCGGCGGCCGCGGTCCAAGCTCGGCTCGAAGCTGCATCCGAGGACGAGGTCGACGATCTCTTCGCTCGTCTCGCGCGGACGCGCTCCACCGACCCACAGTCCAAGGACAACGGCGGCGACCTCGGCTACCTCACGCGCTCGGACCCGTTGCCCGACGTGTTCCAGAGCGCGCTCGAGGACCTCGAGGTGGGCGAGATCTCGGCTCCGGTGCAGACCGAGTTCGGCTACCACGTCATCCAGGTGACCGACCGGCGGGTGCGCTCGTTCGAGCGGGTGAGAGACCGGATCGACCAAGAGCTCTCGACCCCGCTGCAGGACCAGGCGTGGCAGGAGTGGGTCGTCGATCGCTACCGTGCCGCCGCGATCGCGGTCAACCCGCGCTACGGGGAGCTCGATATCGCGACCCAACAGGTGGTCGACGCCGGACCCGGCTCGGTCCCCGGCACGGTGGACCCTCCGGCCCAGAGCCCGCCTCCGGGCCCGCCGCAGCCGGGAGGGCAACCGTGACGCTGTTGGTGGTCCCGCTCGCGCGCAGCGAGTCATCGCTCCTGACGCTGGGTGAGTGGGACGAGCTCATCGCATGCTCCGAGGTGTTGTTCGAGGCCGAGGATCATCCCCTGATCGAGCGGCTGCGCGCCGCCGGGGTGGCGGTCGGTCCCCTGAGCACGCGCGATCCCCAGGCGGATGGCGCGGCGGCGGTCGTCGAGCCCGGCTCGGAGCGCGTGCTCGCGCTCGCTCGCAGCGGTGCGCGGGTGCTCTCGGGAACGGCCGATAGCCCCGATGGGCTGACCGCCGCCCACGGTGCGTACGTCGCGCGGCGCGCCGCGGCGTCGATCGCGACGCTCGCGGTGGTCATGGCCCGGCTGCGCAGCGCGGATGGGTGTCCGTGGGACCAGAAGCAGACGCATACCTCGCTGGCTCCGCATCTCCTCGAGGAGGCCTACGAGGTGGTGGACGCGATCGATCGCGACCGGGTGGCGGCCGACCTCGAGGAGGAGCTCGGTGACGTTTTGTTGCAGGTCGCTTTCCACGCCCAGCTAGCGGTCGAGGACGGCCGTTTCGATCTCGCCACCGTCGCCGACCGGCTCGTTCTCAAGCTCCTCCACCGGCATCCCCATGTCTTCGGGGACGCCACGGTGAGCGGCGCGGACGAGGTGCTGCGCAACTGGGAGACGATCAAGACGGCCGAGAAGGAGCGTTCCGGCCCGTTCGACGACATCCCGCACGCACTCCCCGCATTGGTGGCCGCCCACAAGACCTTGAAGCGTGCCGGGGGGCTCGGGTTCGCTCCGGGGCGCGCCGAGGCCTCCGAGCAGGTGGCCAGCCTGGCCGCGCACCTCGGGGATCAGCCCGCGTCGCCCGCCGAGACCCTCGGCGACCTGCTGCTCTGGGCGGTCGCATGGGCACGCGCGGCCGGCCTGGACGCCGAGGAAGCGCTCCGCAAGGCGACCCACAGGTTCCGGGGATCGCTCGCCTGACCCTGCTACCCTTCGCTGTTACCAGTGTTGAAGGAGTAAAACGTTGAGCGAGATCGTCCTCGTCCGCGCCCGCCAGATCCTGGACTCTCGAGGCAACCCCACGGTGGAGGTGGAGGTTGCTCTCGGATCCGGAGCGGCCGGGCGCGCCGCGGTGCCCTCGGGGGCTTCGACCGGCGCCGGTGAGGCGCTCGAGCTGCGGGACGGGGGGGACCGCTACGGCGGCAAGGGGGTCACGAAGGCCGTGGGAAGCGTCACCGACACGATCGCGCCGGCCCTTCTCGGAGCCGATGCGCTCGACCAGCGCAGTATCGACACCGCTCTGAGAGACCTCGACGGCACCGGCGACAAGTCCAAGCTGGGGGCGAACGCGATCCTGGGGGTGTCGCTCGCGGTGGCTCACGCCGCGGCGGACCACCTCGGGGTCGCATTGTTCCGGTACCTCGGCGGGCCGGACGCGCACGTCCTCCCGGTGCCGTTGATGAACGTCCTCAACGGCGGGGCGCACGCCGACAACTCGGTCGACCTGCAGGAGTTCATGATCGTGCCGCTGGGTGCCGCCTCGTTCGCCGAGGCCCTCGAGTGGGGGGCGTCGACCTATCACGCGCTGAAGAAGATCCTCGTGGACCGGGGCCTCTCGACCGGGGTCGGGGACGAGGGTGGCTTCGCGCCGGATCTCGGGGCCAACGAGGACGCTATCCGGCTGCTGATCGATGCGATCGAGGCCGCGGGGCGCGAGCCGGGCCGCGACGTTGCGATCGCGCTCGACCCCGCGATGTCGGAGGTATGGGCCGACGGGCGCTACCACCTCGCGTCGGAGGACCGCCATCTCTCCGCCGGCGAGATCGTCGACCTGTGGGCCGACTGGGTGGAGCGCTACCCGATCGTCTCGATCGAGGACGGTATGGCAGAGGACGACTGGGACGGGTGGGTCGCAGTGACCGAGCGGCTGGGCGAACGGGTCCAGCTCGTCGGCGACGACCTCTTCGTAACCGACCCCGAGCTGCTGCAGAAGGGGATCGACGTCGGCGCCGCCAACTCGATCCTGGTCAAGCCCAACCAGATCGGCACCCTCAGCGAGACCCTCGAGTGCGTCCGACGGGCTCATCGCGCCGCGTACACGACGGTCATCTCCCACCGTTCGGGCGAGACCGAGGACGCGACGATCGCCGACATCGCGGTCGGCACGAACGCCGGGCAGATCAAGACCGGCGCGCCGGCCCGGGGCGAGCGGACCGCCAAGTACAACCAGCTCCTGCGGATCGAGGACGCTCTCGGCGACGCCGCCCGCTACCCCGGGGCGTCGGCGCTCCCGACGGCGGTGGGCCGATGAGGCGCGCTACGGGTTCTCCAGAGCACGCCGGGCGTTTCGGCTTGGGGCCGCAGGTCGTCGTGCTCGTGCTCGTCCTCGGACTGGTGGGGGCGATGGCGATCCAGCCGACCCGCCAGCTGCTCGCGCAGCGCGCCCGGATCGAAGCGATGGCGAGGGACGTGAGGAACGTCGAGGGCATCAACCGCGCGCTCGAGGCGCGCATCGGTCGGCTCGAAGACCCGGACTACGTCGAGCAGCGGGCGCGCTCCATCGGCCTGATCAAGCCGGGCGAGACGCGCTTCGTCGTGATGCCTCCAAGCCGGACGCGCGCGCAGGCGCGGCGCCGCGCCGCGGCGCGCCGGGAGAAGTCGCCGCCGACTCCCGAGCCCGGAGCGATCGAAGGATTCCTCCGCTTCGTCGGCGTTCTCTAAACAAGCTCCCCGGATCCCGTTCGTGGGGCGGCGTGTCCTTTACACGACCTCGCGGGGGACAATCGGGTCATGACTGCCCTGGAGCACGCTCCAACGGACGACGTCCTGGTCGAGGCTCAGCTCGGGCGGCCGGTGCGCGGGGAGTGGGCGGTGGCGCGCCGCTGTCACCTCGGCATCCCGATGGTGATCGAGAGCCATCCCCGGCTCGACGGCGACGCTCCGTTCCCGACCCTCTTCTGGCTCACGTGCCCGGTGCTGGGGAAGCGGGCGAGCGCGCTCGAATCGCAGGGATGGATGGAGCCCTTGAGCGGCCGGCTCGCGACCGAGCCCGCCCTGAAGGAGCGCCTCGCCGGCGCGCTCGCGCGCTACCGGGCGCGCCGGGACGCGCACGCGCCGATACCCGAGTCGGGGGGGCCACCCGGTGGCGGGCCGGATCGGGTGAAGTGCCTCCATGCGCACGTCGCGCACGAGCTTGCCGACCCACCCAACGCGGTGGGGGCCCTCGTGCTGGCGGTTGTGGGATGGCCCGACTGCGCCGCTCCGTGTTTCGAGGTCGACCCGTCGTGAGGGTGGCCGCGATCGACGTCGGGACTAACTCCACCAGGCTCCTCGTGGGAGAGGAGAGCCAGGACGGCTTCCGCCCGATCGACCGTCGCATGGTCATCACGCGTCTCGGAGAGGGGGTGGACCGCCGACGCGTCCTCGCGCCGGAGGCCCTCGACAGGGCGCTGCGGACGATCGCCGACTATGCCGCCACCTGCGGCGAGCTCGGCGTCGAGCGGTTGCGGGTCACCGGGACATCGGCGGTGCGCGACGCACACAACCGCGAGCAGTTCTTCGACGCGGTGCGCGCGCTCACCGGCCACGATCCGGAGCTCTTGAGCGGAGAGGCCGAGGCGCGTCTCACCTTCCTCGGGGTGCGCTCGGATCTGGGCGGCGGCGAACCGCTGCTGGTGGCGGACATCGGGGGCGGATCGACCGAGCTGATCGCGGGGACCGACGAGCCCGAACGCATCGTGTCACTCGACATGGGATGCGTACGCGAGCTCGAGAAGCACCTCCACTCCGACCCACCGAGCGCCGCGGAGATCGCCGCTCTGCGCGCCGATGTCACCGCGCGGTTCGAGGCCGTGAAAGGCGACCTCGAGGTTGGCCCCGGCACGCGGCTGGTGGGGGTCGCGGGGACGGTCTCGCAGCTGGCGACCCTCAAGTCTGGGTTGCCGGTCTACGACCCCGACGTCGTCCACCACCTGGTCATGTCGCACGGCGATGTGCGCGTGCTGGCGCGCCGCCTGTCATCGCTGACCTACGAGCAGCGGAAACGGGTTACCACGCTGGAGCCGGGGCGCGCCGACGTGATCGTGGCCGGCGCGCAGATCCTGTTGTGCGTCATGGAGGTGTTCGACGCGGCCGAGATCCTTGCATCCGAGAAGGACATCCTCGACGGTCTCGTGCTGCAGCTCCTCGCCTAGCGAGCCGCGCGCCGCGCAGGATCAACCGGGCGGCTCGGTGAGCTGGCCTTCGTAGGCACCTCGCCCTGTGAGAGCTGCGGCTCCGCAGCGCGCGGCCAGCGCGGCGGCGTGGGACGGCGCCAGGCCGCAGCCCAGAGCGTAGGTGAGGCCCGCGGCGAAAGCGTCCCCCGCGCCGTAGCGGTCGACGATCGCAGCCCCGAGCGGGGGCGCCGCGAACGGCTGCCGGGTGTGTCCGCCGACCGTGATCCACCCGCCGCGCTCGCCGGTGGTCATGACCACCAGACCGGGAGGCGGCTCCAGGGCCCCAGGCTCGTACGCCTCGGCCGGGTCCGACGCGCTGCCGACCAGCGCATCGAGGGGCGTCTGCGCTTGCACGAGCGCCGGTAGAGCGCGCGAGGTGGCGACGAGCACACCGGCGCGCCGCGCGTGGGCGAGCGCGCCGGCGTCCCCGGCGGTGAAGTAGACCGCGTCGATCTCGTTCAGCTCGTCCCACGGAAGCTCGTCGCGCGCGCGCGGGCCGAGGCGCTCGCCGAGGACCGTGATGGTGCGTTCGCCGCGGGCATCCACATGGGTGAAAGCTTGGCGTGTCGGCTCCTTTCGGAAAACCGCGTGCACCTCCACCCCTCGCGCCTCCAGCTCTTCATGGGCTCGATGTCCGAGAGGGTCGTCGCCCAGCGCGGTGAACAACAGCGCCGCCCCAGCGAGCTTGGCGAGCTGCACCGCGGCAGCGGCGCCTCCCCCGGCGGGCTCCTCCCACGAATCCAGAGCGTGGACGATCTCACCGCTCGCAGGTACGTGGGGGACGCGCGCGAACCTCACCCACTCCACGTGACCGATCACTGCGGCGCGCATCCGGCCATTGTCGACGACGCGCCCCCGCACGCGTCTCTTGCCGCCGCGCGCCGATCGCCCGCCCCGCGACGCCGCCGCCCGGAGTAGCCTCGCCGTCATGAGCGAGTTCGTCTGGGAGCCGACGCGCGCCGACGTCGAGAAGGCCAACGTTACGCGTTTCATGCGGGCTCACGGCATCGACGACTACTGGGACCTCGTGCGGCGCTCGCAAGAGGACGTCGAGTGGTTCTGGGACGCCGCCGTGAAGGACCTCGGCATCCTGTTCTACCGCCCCTATAGCAAGGTGCTGGACGCATCCAAGGGCCCCCAGTGGCCCCGCTGGTTCGTGGACGGGCGGATCAACCTCGTTCACAACTGCGTGGACCGCCATGCCTCGTCGGAGGAGGCCGGCGCGCCGGCGATCGTGTGGGAAGGCGAGGACGGTACGACCAGCACGCTGTCGTACGCGCGCCTGGCGGCCGAGGTGAACAAGGTCGCCAACGGGTTGCGGGAGATGGGGGTGGCCCAGGGTGACCGAGTCGCGGTGTACATGCCGATGATCCCGGAAGCGGTCATCGCCGCCTACGGGTGCGCCAAGATCGGCGCGATCTACATGCCGATCTTCTCCGGGTTCGGCGCGCCGGCGGTGGCGGCGCGGCTCAACGACGCCGCCGCCAAGGTGCTGATCACTGCCGAAGGGTTCTCCCGGCGGGGGACGTGGGTCGCGATGAAACCGGTGGCCGACGAGGCGGTGGCCGGCGCGCCGTCGGTCGAGCGGGTCGTGGTCTGCGCGCGTCCGGCCCCGGGCGCCGATCCGTCGGCGACTCCGGTGGGCCCGCGCGACATCTCCTGGGGAAGCGCATTCGGCGGCCAGAGCCCCACCTACGTGACCGAGCAGCTCGATCCTGAGACCCCTTTCATGATCGCCTACACCTCGGGCACGACCGGGAAGCCGAAGGGCGCGGTGCACGTGCACGGCGGTTTCCTCGTCAAGGTCGCGGCCGAAGCGGCGTACCAGACCGATGTCACGGCCGCGGACGTCCTCTACTGGGTCACCGACATGGGCTGGATCATGGGGCCGTGGGAGATGGTCGGCGCACACGCGTCGGGCGCGGCGGTGCTGATGTACGAGGGCGCGCCGAACCATCCCGGTCCCGGGCGGGTATGGGAGATGTGCAGCCGACACGGCGTAACGATCCTGGGCGTGTCGCCGACGCTGGTGCGTGCGCTGATGGCCGCCGGCGACGAGCACGTGGCGGCGCACGACCTCTCGAAGCTGCGCATCTTGGGCTCGACCGGCGAGCCGTGGAACCCCGATCCCTATCGGTGGCTGGCCCAGACCGTCGGAGGTGGACGCTGTCCCATCATCAACATCTCCGGAGGCACCGAGATCGGTGCGTGCTTCCTCGGCCAGGCTCCGGTGATCCCGACGAAGTCGTGCTCGCTCGGCGCGCCGTCGCTCGGCATGGCGATAGACGTCTACGGCCACGACCGCAAGCCGGTCAGGGGTGAGGTCGGCGAGCTCGTCTGCACCAAGCCGTGGCCCGCGCAGACGCGCGGCTTCTGGGGCAGCCGCCGGCGGTACCTCGACACCTACTGGGCGCGCTGGAGGGACGTGTGGGTGCACGGCGACTGGGCCTCGATCGACGAGGACGGCTACTGGTTCCTGCACGGGCGGTCGGACGACACGCTCAACATCGCGGGCAAGCGCATCGGTCCGGCCGAGTTCGAGTCCGCCGCGGTCGAGCACCCCGCGGTTGTCGAGTGCGCCGCGATCGGCGTCCCCCACGAGGTCAAGGGCGAGACCGTGTGGTGCTTCTGCATCCTGAGGCCTGCGGTGAGCGGGACCGACGACCTCGAGCGCGAGATCAAGGACGCGATCGCCTGTCAGCTCGGCAAGGCCTTCACGCCCGCGCGGATCCTGTTCGTGTCCGAGCTTCCCAAGACACGCTCGGCGAAGATCGTGCGGCGCGCGATCCGCGCCAAGGTGCTGGGAGAGGATCCCGGCGACCTCTCGTCGCTCGAGAACCCGCGCGCCTTGGAGGAGATCCAGACATCGCCGGTATGACGACCTTCCTCTTCGTGAGGCACGCGGTGACGTCGCACACCGGAGCGAGGCTGTCCGGCTGGATGCCCGGTATCCACCTGAGCGAGCGCGGGAGGGCGCAGGCCGAGGCGGTGGCCGAGACGCTGGCAGAGGCGCCGATCGCGGCGGTCTACTCGAGCCCGATCGACCGCACCATGGAGACCGCCCGGGCGATCGCTCGCCACCACGGCGTCAAGGTCGTGCGCAGCGAGGCCCTGGGCGAGGTCCGCTACGGCACCTGGACCGACCGGTCGCTCAAGTCACTCGCACGCACCAAGCTGTGGGGAACGGTGCAGCGCTTCCCTTCGGCGGCGCGTTTCCCGGGCGGCGAGACGCTCGCCGAGGTGCAAGCCCGCGCGATCGCGGAGGTGCAAAGACTGCGGGCTGTCCACCCGAAGGGGACGCTGTGCTGCGTCTCCCACGCGGACGTGATCAAGCTGATCGCGGCCCACTACCTCGGCGTGCACATCGACCTGTTCCAGAGGATCGTCGTCTCGCCGGCATCCCTCACCGCGATCGCTATCGGGGACCTCGGTCCCGCCGTGCTGGCGGTTAACGCCTCCGACCTCCGGCATCTGAAAGGCTAGGGCGCGTGGACATGACCCCGGAGGTATTCACCGCGGACTATGTCGGCCGGCCCGGCCAGCGTGCGTTCTACCTCCAGGCGCGCACGGCCGATGCCGCCTCGAGCTACCTGCTCGAGAAGGACCAGGTCGTCGTCCTTGCGGACAAGCTCCGCGAGCTGTTGCTCATGATCGACCGTGAGGACACGGTGATCAACGCCGAGCCGGCACGGGACCCGGCGCTCGCCCTGTCCGAGCCCGTAGAGCCCGAGTGGCGCGTGGGGACGATCGGGCTGACTTACGACGAGGACGACGACCGGGTCGTGATCTTCATGAAACCTGCCGGGCCCGAGGAGGAGACCCCCGACGAGATCGTGAGCTTCGACACGCGCCTGATGCTGCGGCGCGACCAGGTGCGGGCCTTCGTGCTCCATGCGGTCGCGGTCGCGGCGGAGGGACGGCCGCTGTGCCAGCTCTGCGGGCTGCCCATGGACCCCGACGGACACAACTGCCCCGCCTCCAACGGTCACCGGCCGACGGGGTGAGCGCCGGCGCGACGGTAGCCGAGTCCCTCGAGGCCCTGGGTTCCGGCGACGTCGAGGTGCTGGGGCTCATCCCGTACTCGTCCAACTACACATTCCTGGCAAGGGTCCGTCACGACGACGAGTCCCTCGCGGTGTAGAAGCCGATCCGCGGCGAGCGTCCTCTGTGGGACTTCCCGGTGGGGACGCTGGCGGCGCGCGAGGTCGCCGCGTTCCGGCTCAGCCAGGAGTCGGGGTGGGACCTCGTCCCCCCCACGGTCCTCAGGCAGGATGCGCCTCTAGGCCCGGGGTCGCTGCAGCGCTTCGTCGAGCACGACCCGGAGCGCCACTACTTCGTGCTCATGGAAGAGCGGTTGGAGGAGTTCGAGGCGTTCGCCGCGCTCGACGTCGTCATCAACAACGCCGACCGCAAGGCCGGGCACGTCCTCGAGGACCCCGACCGCCGTCTATGGGCCGTGGACCACGGCGTCACCTTCCACGTCGAGCCCAAGCTCCACACGGTCATCTGGGCGTTCGCCGAAGAGCCGCTGGGCGCCGACGTCCGGGCGCGTCTGGGGTCTCTCGGCGAGGCGCTTGCCGATCCCGAGGGGCTCGGCGGCGAGCTCGCGCGCTTGTTGTCGCCGGCCGAAGCCGCGGCGACCCTCGACCGGCTCGAGGCACTGTTGGTGGAGGGCCGCTTCCCCGCCCCCGGCGTCGACCGCCCGCTGCCGTGGCCTTTGATCTAGCCGCGGCCCGCCGGCCGGCCGGGATGTTTCACTAGGATCGAGCTACGCCCGGGTGCTGGAACCGGTCTACAGAAGCCTCTTAAACAGGCTGCTCTTCGGAGCGTGTGGGTTCGAATCCCACCCCGGGCACAGTGTGATGTCGCGGGCCATCGTGGACGGGTGTCGCTAGCCGGGCGGCACGACCTCCAGGGACCTGCCGGTCAGGATAGCCAGGAGCACGTGGTTGCCGACGGCAGCGGATAGCGAGGCTGAGGGCAACAAGGACCTTCCCCCAGCCCGGCCGGCTTGAACCGGAGTCGTCAGCGGCTGAAGCGAAGGATCTCGAGCCCTCGGCGGTAGTCGTGGACGTAGGCTGCGGGTTCCGTGGCCCACGGTGTAGATCGGGCCCATCATCGTCGTGCGATCGACCTCCTCGCGCGCCACCCGACTAACCTAATGCGGTGCCCGAGCTCCCCGAGGTGGAATCGGTTCGCCGTCAGCTCGATCCGCGCCTGACCGGCAGGACCGTGGCCCGCGTTCGGGTAGATCCGATCCCGACCGTGCCTCGTCAGTTCCTCGCGACGGACCTGCTCGAAGGTCGCACGATCGCGCACGTCGGCCGGCGCGGGAAGTTCCTCATCGCGCCCCTGGATCGGGGCCTCGAGCTCGTCATGCACCTCGGCATGACGGGCTCGTTCTCCTTCGAGACCCCCGATGCCTACGCTCGCGCCGAGCTCGAGCTCGACGATGGGCAGCATCTCGCGTTCAGGGATCCGCGCCGCTTCGGACGTCTCGCGGTGGTCGAGAGCGGGCGCTACGAAGCCATCCCGACGCTGGCGAACATGGGGCCGGAACCGCTGTCGGACGAGTTCGACCCGGAGCGCTTCGGGTACGTGCTCGCCCGTACCACCGCTCCGGTGAAGCCGTTCCTCCTGTCCCAGAGACCGGTCGCCGGCGTCGGCAACATCTACGCCGACGAAGCCCTGTGGGCGGCGCGGATCCATCCGCGGTCCCGGCGGATCGGACCCGCCCGGGCCCGCGCGTTGCACGGCGCGATACGAACCGTGCTCGCCGACGCGGTCGAGCGGGAGGGAACGACGTTCCGGGACTTCCGCATGGTGAACGGCGAGAGCGGACGTAACGCCGCCCACCTGATCGCCTACGGCCGGTCGGGGCAGCCGTGCCCCCGGTGCGGGGCGCCCCTGCGCAAGGTCGTGCTGGCCGGGAGGGGGACGACCTACTGCCCCGGCTGCCAGCGGGCCTGACACCCGAGCCACCGGCCGGCCGGGGGCGGGTCCTGATAGGGACGGCCTGCGGGCCCGAAAAGCGGCCTCGGAGGGCGAACCTTGCCCTCGTGGGGGTCGTTCTCATAGTGCACCCCGAACCAGGAGATCCCATGAAGAGAGCGGTCCTCGCAGCAGCGGTCGTCGCCGTGGTCGCGGCTCCGCTCGCCGCGCCCGCCCGGGCGGCGGCCGAAGACCCTTACTCGAACCGCCAGTGGGGTCTCTCTCAGATCGGGGCACGCGACGCGTGGGGGGTCACCCGAGGAAGGGGCGCCGTGGTTGCGATCGTGGACACCGGGGTCGACCTCGGCCATCCTGACCTCGCCGCCAACGTTCTCAGCTATCCCGACGCCGACATGTTGGAAGGCGGCTGCCCCGAGAGCTCGCGGGCCAAGGGATGCGTCCGCGACGGCGCCCAGGATGAGGACGGCCACGGGACCTATGTCGCCGGGATCGTTGCCGCGCAGAGCGGGAACGGCATCGGGATCGAAGGAACCGCGCCACAGGCGACGGTGCTGCCGGTACGGGTCACCGATCCCGCCACCGGCTCCGGTAGCGCCGAGCAGGTCGCCCGCGGCATCAGATACGCAGCCGACAAAGGCGCCGACGTGATCAATCTCTCGCTCAGCTATGACCCGCAGGGTCATCTCCGCGCCCGTCAGGGTCAGCTCGCCGTGCTGCACACGGCGCTGGAGCACGCGTGGCAGAAGGGCGCGGTCGTCGTGGTCGCCGCAGGCAATGACTCGTTCCCGCTGTGTGCCGAGCCCACCACCGCTCACGCCCTCTGCGTCGGGGCGACGGATCGCAACGGTCAGCGGAGCTGGTACTCGAACTCGGACACGCGCGCAACCAAGACCTTCGTGGTCGCCCCGGGGGGAGACTCGTTCGGAGGCCTCGCAGGCATCACCTCGGCGGCGTCGGCGTTGTGCGCCGGGGACGTCTTCTCGACCTATCTGAGAAGCGCCGAGACGGACTGCTCGCCCGAGCAGGGCTACGAGGCGTTGGGCGGGACCTCGATGGCCACGCCGTTCGTCTCGGGCGTCGCCGCCTTGCTGTCGGCCCAAGGGCTGTCGAACGCAGAGATCGTGGCTTGCATCGCGTCCACGTCCGACGACCTTGGCGCGCCGGGCCGCGACCCGATCTTCGGGTGGGGCCGGGTCGACGCCGCGCGAGCCGTAACCAGCTGCTGATCGCGGTCGTTTAGATATATAGGCGAAGGGGGCGTGGGTCCCACGGGGTCTGCGCCCTCGGCGCCTCCGTTGCCCCTCGCTCGTTCCGCCCCCGTACGGGCCACCACGGACCGCGGCATCGGGAACGGCTCGGCCCTTGAACGACTCAGCCCTTGACCACTCCGACCGGACGGAGACGCGCGACCACCCGCGACAGGCGGGATCCCTCGCACGTCTCGACCACCTCCGCAGAGTCCTTGTACGCGTACGGCGCCTCTTCGGACAGCAGCTTGTGCTGCGACGCCGCGAGCGTGATCCCGCGGCTCTCGAGGTCCCGCTTGAGGTCCGCGCCCGACATCACCTTCTTGGCGGCGGTGCGGCTCATCGCCCGCCCGGCTCCGTGGCACGTCGATCCGAACGACCTCTCCTTCGACTCCGCGTGCCCGACCAGCACGAACGACGAGGTCCCCATGCTGCCGGGGATGATCACCGGCTGCCCGAAGCGCCCGTAGCGCGCGGGGATGTCCGGATGGCCCGGTCCGAACGCCCGCGTCGCCCCCTTCCGGTGGACGCACAACGTGCGCGTCCGCCCGTCGACCTCGTGCTCTTCGATCTTGGCGAGGTTGTGCGACACGTCGTACACCAGCGACATGCCGAGGTCGCGTGCGCTCCTCCCGAAGACCTGCTCGAACGATGCGCGCGTCGCGTCCGTCAGCAGGTGCCGGTTCGCCTTGGCGTAGTTGCCGCATGCCTCCATCGCCCCGAGGTAGGCCTCGGCGGCGGGATGGTCCAGCGGCGCGCACGCGAGCTGGCGGTCGGGTACCTCGATGCCGAGCTGCGGCATGAGCTTGTCTATGCCGCGCACGTGATCCGTGCACGTCTGATGTCCGAGGCCGCGCGACCCGGAGTGGATCATCACGCATACGCCACCGACGAACAGACCCATCGCGTCGGCCGCGGCTGCATCCCGGATCTCGTCGACCACCTGGACCTCGCAGAAGTGGTTCCCTGCCCCGAGGCTGCCGAGCTGGTTGGCTCCGCGTTCTTTCGCGCGTTCGGAGACCTTCTCCGGCACGGCATCGGGCAGGACACCGGAGTCCTCCGCGAGCTCTTCGTCCTCTTCCCAGCCGATGCCCTTCGAGAGCGGGAACTTCACGCCCTCGCGTAGGACGCGCTCGAGCTCGGAGCCCGACAGCGACATCCGGCCCTTCCCGCCGACCCCGCGGGGCACACTTCGGCCCATCGTCGAGACGAGGTCGCGGATGCGCGGACGGACCTCATCCCACGCGAGCTCGCTGCGAAGCAACCTCACCCCGCAACCGATGTCGAAGCCCACGCCACCGGGAGAGATCGCACCCGTGTCTGCGTCGGTTGCGGCAACGCCTCCTATCGGGAAGCCGTAGCCCCAGTGGATGTCGGGCATCGCGAGAGCCGCGCCGACGATCCCGGGGAGGGTGGCGACATTGGCGATCTGCTCGACGGCCCGATCGGCGACGGCTTTCTCGAACAGTGCCCGCGACGCGAACACGCGCGCCGGCACCCGCATCCCGTCGACGTAGCCGACCGGCACTTCCCATAGGAACGGCTCGATCTGCACGGGATCAAACATCGACGTACACCTGCGTCGTCCATCGCTCCCCGGAACGCTCGACCTTCACCTGGTGATAGGTGATCGCCTTCACCGCCGTCCCTTCCAGGATCACGTCGCCACGCGGCATGAGCGTCACGCTACCCGAGGCTCTCTTCGGCTCGACCCGGTCGACCCTCACATCTGCGATCACGGCGTCGCGCGCATCCTGGAGGTAGACGATCTCCCCGAGCCACTCGACGAGGAGGCCGGCGAGGTCTTGAGCCTCCACATCCAGTGGGACACGCTTGCCTTCCCCGCTCGTCCCGCGCGCCCCGGTGATCTCGATCAACCCAAGGGTTGTCTGCTCGAACGCCGCCTCGAGGGATGCGCCGTGGGCTCGTATCCCCACGTCGGCGGTGTGCTCGACGACCTCGAACCCTCCCATCGCGCCAATCTAGACGTGACGGGGTGCCACACTTGGCGGATGGATCGAGCGGCGGCGACCCGCGCGGCAGAGGCGCTGATCGAGAACGTCGAACGGGTCATACGAGGCAAGCGGCGCGCCGTGGAGGCCGCGGCCACCGCGCTCTTCGCCGGCGGGCACCTGCTGATTGAAGACGTCCCCGGGGTCGGCAAGACCATGCTGGGACGCGCCATCGCACGGTCCTTGCGCGGTTCCTTCAAGAGGATCCAGGCGACGCCGGATCTCCTCCCCTCGGACGTCACGGGGACGTCGGTCTACAAGCAGTCGGGCGAGAACTTCGAGTTCATCCCCGGCCCGCTGTTCGCCAACGTCGTCCTCGTGGACGAGATCAACCGCACGACCCCGCGCACGCAGTCCGCGCTGCTGGAGGCGATGGACGAGAACGCGGTGACCGTGGACGGCATCCGCCACGTCCTCCCGGACCCTCTCTTCGTCGTTGCGACCCAGAACCCCCTTGAGCACCACGGGACCTACCCGCTGCCCGAAGGCCAGCTCGACCGTTTCGCCATCGCTATGGACATGGGCTACCTCGACCCCTTATCCGAGAGAGAGGTCGTGCGCGCGCAGCTGGAGTCCCATCCGATCGAGGACCTCGATGCCGTCCTCACTCCGGAAGAGGTGACCGGCGTCAGGCGGGCGGTGCGCAGCACCCATGTCGCAGAGCCCGTGCTCGACTACGCGATCTCGCTCGCGATCGCGACGAGAAGCCATCCCGACCTCGAGCTCGGAGCCAGCCCGCGCGCCTCGATCGGCTTCGTGCGCTGCGCTCAGGCCCGCGCGCTGATCCACGGGCGCGAGTACGTCGTCCCCGACGACGTGAAGAGCCTCGCGGTCGCTGCACTGGCTCATCGCGTGGTGCCGTCGGCGGGACTGCGTCTCGAGCCGGACCGGCGCAACCAGATCGTGCGCGACGTCGTCGCACAGACGGAGGTCCCGGTCACCCGTCTGCCGAGCGCTCCGCCTCCACCGCCGTGAGACGGCGGCCGACCAGACGTTCGTTCACGCTGATCGCCGTGGCCCTGCTCCTGTTGCTGCTCGGCTCCACGGCGCAGGCGGGGTGGCTGTTCGTGCTCGCGGCCGGGACCCTCGGTCTCGTCCTCGCATCGTTCCTCACACGGCACCGGCTCGCCGCCCTGGAGGTTCGGCGCGTGGTTCCGGCTCGCATCCGCGCCGGCGACCACGTCCGCGTCGGTTTCTCGGTGCACAACGTAGGGGGCCGCCGCACCCCGATCGCGGCTCTCGAGGATGGGTTCCCCGCGTTCGCGCCGGCCCGGGTCGCTCTCGAGGCCCTTCCGGCAGGTTCTGAGGGCCGGCTCGAGCTCGTCCGGAGGGCCGAACGCCGAGGCGCGTTCACCGAGGGGGTCGTCACCCTGTCCTCGGGAGCGCCGTTCGGTTTCGTCTCGACGCGCCGGACGATCGTGGTCGCGTCGCCGGTCGTGGTCGTCCCGCGCTGGGTGGACCTGACCTCGTTCCCGATCCTGGAGCCGTCGTCCTATCCCGCCGAACAGCTCCATGAGAGAGCCCGCACCGGCGGCGGTGTCGAGTATCTCGGCGTGCGCGAGTACCGGCCCGGCGATCCGCCCCGGCACGTCCACTGGAGGTCGTCCGCCCGCGCGGGCCGCCTGGTGGTGCGCGAGTACGAAGAGGAAGCAGCGAGTCGCGTGGCGTTGCTGGTGACGGGCCAGGACACGGGCACACCGCCGGAGTCCGCGTTCGAAGCCCTCGTGAGCGCGGCCGCATCGATCGCGCTGTATGCGCTCGTGACCGGCCACCCCGTCGACCTCATCGGGCCCGGTGTGCCGGGGCTGACGGATCCCACGCGCCACGACGTTCTCGACTGGTTGGCGAGGCTTGGGCCTTCCGATGAGCCGGTGGAGGCACTCGCCGCCCAAGCAGTGAAGCGGGTCCACCGCCGGGGAACGGTCGTGGTGCTGGCTCCGACGTCGGGCCGTGCCGCGGAGGGGATCATGGCCGGCGTCCGGACCGCGCAGACGAGCGGCTCGCGCACGGTCGCGGTGCTCGCCCGTTCGACGACGTGGCGCGAGGGGTCACGCGTGCCAGGAGTGGTGCGAGCCGAGGACGAGCTGATACACGAGGTGCGGAGCCGAACGACGACCAGGGTCATCTCCAAGGGCCAGGACCTCCTGCGATGCCTGCAAGCCTGACGGAGGTCCTCCGCAGGGCGAACGTGACCCGCCTGCCGGAGGACTCCGTGCCGCTGCGAGCGACCGTGCTCGCTGCGGTCGAGGTCGCGCTGCTCGCTCTGGCGGTCGAGCAGGTCATCGGAGTGACCACGGCCGTGCTCGTCGGGCTCGCTCTGCCGGCTGCGTACTGGTTGTCCCACAAGCGACGCGCTAAGGACAACTGGCACATCAAGATCGTGCTGGCGATCGGCGCCGTGCTGGCACTGATCCGTTTCTTCGGCCAGCTACGCGGTATCGCCACGCTGGACGAGGTGCGGTTCCCTTTGGCCGACATCTTCCTGTGGGTGCAGGTGCTTCACAGCTTCGACCTTCCGGCGCGCAAGGACCTTCATTTCTCGCTGGGGTCGTCGCTGGCGCTGGTGGCGGTGGCGGGCTCGGTGTCCCAGGACATGCGGTTCGCCGCGTTCTTGGTCGTGTACTTCGTGGTGGCGATCGCTGCGTTGGTCCTGGCTCACCGATCCGAGGTAGGCCAAACGGCGAGTGGCTGGATACGACCCGGGCCGTCCCGAGGGGATCGACGGTCCCCCCGAGACCTGTCGCGCGCGCGCGATCTCGGCCGCACCGCCCTGCTCACCAGCCTCGCCGCGGGCCTGCTGTTCCTGGTGCTGCCTCAACCCCAGGGCGTGAGGACGTTCTCCTTGCCGTTCTCGTTGACCAACGCGGGCGGTATCCCGTCCCTCGGCGGCGTCGTCAACCCCGGTTTCTCGGGCGCGGCGTCGACCAGGGCGAACGCGCTGTCCTACTTCGGCCTATCCGACCGCATGGACCTGCGGATACGAGGGGATCTCTCCGACCAGCTCGTGATGAGGGTGCGCTCGACGGCCGCGGCCATGTGGAGAGGCGTCCTGTTCGACACCTACGACGGCGTGGCATGGACCGGCGCGGGCGGGGACGACGCGGTCGAGCTCCCCGGCGGTCCCCCGTATGACGTCTACGAGGGGTACGGCGGGCCCCGGGCCACCGTCACCC
>JBHENN010000084.1:0-50994 GCA_046262015.1 Actinomycetota bacterium
ACCTACAAGGGCGGCTACCGCCACAGCGGTCACCGCTAGAACAACGCTCTTGCGCATCTCGGCCTCCAATCGATCCTTGATATCTGGCATCACAGTAGGGAACGAGCCTGAAAAGAGCCTGAACACGTCATGAGCTAGCTCTTGGGAATACAACCTCGAAATGAGCTCCCCCGAGGGGCGCCTCACCCACATCCACCGAACCTCCGTGAGCCGCAACAACAGCCGCGACTATGGCGAGACCTAGGCCGGTCCCCCCTCGACCTCGATCACGCGCTTCATCGAGCCTGGTGAAACGCTCGAAGATGTCGACGCGGTGCTGCGGAGCTATCCCGTCTCCGTCGTCATCGACCTCGATGATCACATCCACCTCAGTCTCACGGACCCCAACTCTCACGGTGGACGCTGCATGTCGCTCGGCGTTCTCGATCAGGTTTCGGAGCACCCGGGACACGTCTTCCCGATCACCTCTGATGCGGGCCGCACCGACGCCGGTCGTGTCTATCCGTAGATGGGTTGACCTATTCTTCAGTCTCCGAACTTCCTCGAACATCAAGTCATCGACGTCGATCTCTAAAGAGTGCAATTGCAAAGCATGTTCGTCGGCTCGGGCGAGCAACAGCAGGTCCTCGGTGATCCGCTCTAGACGACGGCCTTCATCCAAGACTTCCTGTGCAAGTTCGAGGATCGAGGTTCGGTCGGGGTGGGCAAGAGCGACCTCCGCTTGTTGGATGATCGAAGCGATCGGGTTCCGAAGCTCGTGGGACGCATCGCCAACGAACGTCTCCCTATCCCTCTGCGATCGCTCGACAGGAGCAAGAGCTCGGCCGGCAAGGACCCAGGCCATCCCCCCTGCGATCACTACGAGTATGGGTCCGGTTACCGCGAGCAAACGAGCCGCAAGGGAGGTGCTTTCGGTCACCACGTCCAGACTCCGACCCACGATGACCCGCAATGTCCCATTGCTTGTCTGGGCGGTTCGTTCCACGACCATGAATCTGTCCTCGGGATCCGCGAACCTCTCCCCCGAGATGATCACGCTCTCGCCGTGAATCTTCTCGATCACCGCGGCCGCTCCGTGCATGCTCGGGCTGGCGGCGAGCACTCGGAGCTCGTGATCGACGATCTGGATGAAGGTGTCGTCTTCGTGTCCCAGGCGGACATCGGATGGATCAGTTCCGACTTCCAGTGTTGAAGCCATCACCTGTGCGCGCAAGCGTGCCCTGTCTTCGAGGTCTCCCACCAGAGCCCGCCTCATCTCCGTGACGAGCAACAGAGCCGAGGCCGCAACCGCGATGCCGACCACGACGACCGCGACGATGGTCGTCCGAGGTCGTACGGATCGGATCGTGGTGCGCTGCCGACGCCCCACGCGGTCAACCGCCATCTGCATCGAGGCGATAACCGGCCCCCCGTAAGGTGGTCAAGGAGGCGCGTTCGAAGGGGCGATCGATCTTTTCGCGCAGATGGCGGATATAGACCTCGACGATGTTCGGATCGCCTTCGAAGTCGTAGTCCCAAACATGATCGAGGATCTCGCGCTTCGAAAGCACCTCTCCTTTCCTTCGCAAAAGAAACTCAAGTAGGGAAAACTCGCGGGGGGTCAACTCAACCTCCGTGCCCTCTCTTAGACATCGGCGGCTCGCGGGATCGAGCTTCAGATCCCCAGCCTCGAGGACCGCGGGTCGTTTGGGTGCGCCTCGGCGAAGCAGGGCACGGAGTCGTGCTACCAGGACCACATACGAGAACGGTTTGGTTAGGTAGTCGTCGGCTCCGCTATCAAGTGCCTCTGCTTCGTCTAGTTCCCCATCCTTCGCGGTCAGCATCAAGATGGGAGTCCAGTCCCCGTCGTCTCGCAAGGATGAGCAGATCTTGAACCCGTTCATGCCCGGCAGCATGATGTCGAGTACCAACGCGTCGTAGGAGTTCTCCCGAGCCATCCAGAGACCGTCGGACCCATCTAGAGCGATATCCACGGCGAAACCCTCGGCCTCGAGGCCCCTCTTGAGGGCCGACGCAAGACCTTTCTCGTCTTCGACCACAAGGACTCGCATGACTGCATCCTCGCCGAACTTGCTGAACGGGCGCTGAAGGAACTCTGACCTACACAGACTTGTCCCTAACAGCCCTTCGGTTCAGCAACGCTTCAGCTTCGATGGGTAGCGTCGAAGCGCGAACACTCATCTAGCGAAAAGGGGCCCATATGTTCCAGCTGCCATCGAGGTTTCGTTCTGCGTTCACCGCGGTCCTTGGACTGATACTCGCCTTCGGACTGATCGGTTGTACCGAGGGTGCCGAGCCGCCGACTGCTGAGCCAGCCCGGATTGCTCAACTTCCACAAGGAGACGACCCCGTTGATCTTGATCCCGCCGACTTCACGACCGAGATCGACAACCCCTACTTTCCTCTTGTGCCCGGCACTCGCATGATCTATCGCGAGGTTGATGAGAAGGGCAACCGAGTCCAAGTTGTAGTGATAGTTACGACGGAAACGAAGACCATCGCCAACGGGATCACCGCACGAGTTGTGCGAGACACCGTCACGGAGAACGGCGAGATCGTTGAGGACACGTTCGACTGGTACGCGCAGGATTCCGAGGGCAACGTCTGGTACATGGGTGAAGACACTGCCGAGTTCGAGAACGGAAAGATCTCAACCAAGAGGGGGTCGTTCGAGGCCGGCGTTGACGGTGCGCTCCCGGGAATCATCATGCCGGCCGACCCGCAGCCCGGACTCGCGTTCCGCCAGGAGTATTACAAGGGCGAGGCGGAAGACAACGGCGAAGTCCTAAGCCTCGAGGAGATAGCAGACGTGCCTTTCGGTCACTTTGAAGACTTGCTGATGACCAAAGACACGATCACGATCGAACCCGACGTTCTGGAGTACAAGCTGTACGCCAAGGGCCTCGGCTTGGTGCTTGCATTAGGCATATCGGGCGGCGGTGGGCGAGAGGAACTGGTCAAGAAGGACACGGTGGGTCCCACCGCAGGGACGGGACCACTCGGCACGCCGAATGGCTAATGGGTTCGTCCCTGACCGACGCAGCGGAGCGTGCTTGCCAAGGTGAGGGTCGCCAGTTCGAATCTGGTCGCCCGCTCCAGAAAGGGCCCTGGTCACAGGGCCTTTTTCTTGATGTGGGGTTTCCCCATATTAGCGGTCTGAGCCCTATATAAGGCCGGTTGCAGCGGGGGTTAGGTTGCCCTAACATCGGCGCGCCGAACGGACTTTGTATGGACCACCGAAAGGATGAAGATGCCGACGCTGGTTCGCCTTCTCGCTGTGATCCTGCTACCGGCGGCCCTGGCGGGCGCCTGTGCCGAGCCCGCGTCCGACCCTAACGGGGAGACGGGGGGTGCCGAGGAAGCTCACGCATCGGGTGCCGAGGCGATTGGTTTCGGCGAGTCTCTCGCTCAGATCCGCGGGCATCACCTGGTCTCCCTCGAACTGTACGAAGCCGGCGATGAGCAAGGGGCCGCGGTACATGCCAGCCACCCGGTAGACGAGATCCTGGCCTCGGTACAGAGCGAGCTTGGCGAACACGATCCCGATACCGGCGAAGCGCTGGCAGCATCGCTTGAAGAAGGCCTCGGTGCGGTCACGGGAGGCCGACCTGCCGACGAGGTCGCGGCTGCCTACGAGGAGACGGCCACCCTGACCCACGACGCGCTTGTGGCGGTGGTGGGCGATGAGGTTGAAGAGCCTTCTTTCAGGGGCTCGGTCATCGCGGCGCTGCTTTCCACTGCGGCGCACGAGTACGACGAGGCGGTAGGTGCCGATGGCGTCCGCCTACTAGCGGAGTACCAGGACGGCTATGCATTCGTCAGCGAGGCGCGCCGTCTGTACGAGGAGATCGCTGCCGATGTCGAGGCTGCCTCGATGGAAGAAGCGGAAGAGATCGAAGAGGCCTTCGAGACTCTCGCCGAAGCGCTTCCCTCGCCCACGCCGCCCAAGCAGCTCGCCGACAAGCTCGACGTCGAGGCCGCGGCCACGTTGATCGGCCACGAGCTCGAAGAAACTGTCGATGCCGAGCCGGTGGTCGAATCCGACCCGGCTGAGGTTGTTGCGAACATCGAAGACCTACTGACTGAGATCGAAGAGACCTACGCTGCCGGCGACGCCGAAGCTGCCGCGGAGCTTTCGGCGGAGGCCTACCTCGAGAACTACGAGATCATCGAGGCCGACGTGATCGAGCTCGCTCCCGAGGTCAACGAAGAGCTAGAGCCCTTGCTCGGAGCGGCGCTGCGCGATGAGATACAAGCCGGCGCATCTCAGGAGGATATCGGCTCGATGATCGCCCGCGCCCGCGAGCTGCTCAGGGAGGCACTCGAGGTGCTCGAAGGCGCCCACTGATGAAACGGGTTCTCGCATTTGCGGGAGCTGCCGCCGCGTGTTTGCTGCTCGCTCCGACCGCATCGGCCTCGCACACCACTACCGGGGGTGATGTAACTGCCGAGGAAGCCGTGCACGAACTCGAAACGGCCCGGGCACTGGTCGATGAGAGTGTCGAGCTCTACGAGGCGGGCGATGCCGAGGCGGCTTACATCGCCGCACGCAACTCCTACCTCGATCACTTCGAGTATGTGGAGATCCCGCTGCGGGTCCGCGACGAGAGCCTCACGCTGGAGGTCGAGGAGGATTATGCCGCGCTCCGAAACCTGATCGAAGCAGGAGCGCCCGTCGACCAGATCGAGTCGGTAGCAGCCGAGGTCCACCGCGGTCTCGACGATGTCGAACGAACCCTGTCTGAACCGGGCTTAGCTGCCCCGGTGCTCGCGTTCGTCTATGCGTTCACCATCATCTTCCGCGAGGGCCTCGAGGCGGTGCTCGTAGTGGCCGCGGTCTTGGGCTACCTAGAGGCGAGTCGCAACACCCAGTACAGAGGAGCGGTCCTCAAAGGGGTTGGCGGCGCCATCCTCGCGACCGTCCTGTTGTTCATCGGAACCACTTTGTTCGTACAGCTGGCCCCGCTTCAACGTGAGCTGCTCGAGGCAGGGACCGCACTCCTGGCTGTCGGAGTGCTCTTCTACGTGTCGTTCTGGCTGGTAACGCGTCTCGAGCATCGCCGCTGGATGGAATTCATGAAGGCCAAGGTGTGGGCCGCGGCGACGACCGGCTCGACCCTTGCCCTGGCCGGCGTTGGGTTCACCGCCGTGTTCCGAGAGGGGTTCGAGACGACGCTGTTCTTCCAAGCACTCATCAGTTTCGCAGAAGGACTACTACCATTCGTGGCGGCGGGAACGGCACTCGGTATCGGAGTGCTCGCGGTCCTCGGCTGGGTCATCTTCAAGGCGGGGCGCAAGATCCCGGTTCGCACGTTCCTGACTACCGCGGTGCTGCTAGTCATGGTTCTATCGGTCGCGTTCGTCGGCAATGCCGTGCGTGGCTTCCAGGAAGCGACGTATCTGCCGGTCACCTTCATCGAATCGCTGCCCGACCTTCCGATATTCGTCGCCCAGCTGACCGGCTGGTATCCGACGAGGGAGACCATCCTTGCCCAGGCAGCGCTCACGTTCATCTATATCCTGGGCGCGATCTGGACGTTCGTGGTCCTGCCACGCCGGGAGCGGGTCGTGCGCCCAGACCCAGCCGGTGACGGTGCCGTGGTCGATGCTGACCGGGAGCAGGCTCCGGTCTGATGGCGGTAAAGATCGGTGTCGACGTCGGGGGCACCTTCACTAAGGCGGTCGCGTGTGATGCCACGACTGGAAGAGTGGTCGCCCGCTCGATCGTGCCTACCAGTCACGGCGCGGTGAACGGAGTCGCTCAGGGCATCGTCGAGGCCTTGGCTTCTACCGCTCAACAGGTCGACGCGGAGGGTCTGGGGCCGATCCAACTCGTGAGTCACTCGACCACGCAGGCCGTCAACGCTCTGCTCGAAGGTGACACGGCGATCGTCGGGATCTTGGGCATCGGTCGGCGACCCGACCTCAGGAAGGCTCGCTCCCGGACCGCGGTGGGAGAGATCCGCCTCGCGCCGGGGCGCCGGCTGGTGACCCGACATTCCTTCATCGATGCGAGCGAGGGTTTGAACAAGGATCGGATCAGGATGGTGCTGCACGGGCTCGTAGAGGATGGCGCCGAGGTTGTGTGCGTGTCTGAGGCGTTCGGCGTGGATGACGCGCGCGGCGAATGGCTCGCGCTCGAGGTAGCCGAGGAGCTCGGCGTACCCGCGTGTGCCGGGAACGAGCTGACCGGCCTCTACGGACTCGAGATGAGAACCGTTACCTCCGCGATCAACGCCAGCATCCTGCCGGCGGCTGTCCGAACCGCCCGCTTGGTCGCCGAGGCGGTGGCCAAAGACGCCCCCGGTGTCCCGCTGCTGGTCATGAGAGGCGACGGAGGCGCCGTCGACCTGTCGACCATGGAGCGTGACCCGATCCTCACGGCGTTCAGCGGCCCGGCGGCATCGGTTGCTGGGGCGCTTCGCCACCTCTCCGTCGCCGACGGCGTTGTGGTGGAGGTCGGCGGCACCTCGACGAACGTCAGCACTATCCAGCGTGGGAGACCGGTCCTGTCGTACATCCGGGTCCTGGACCACGTCACTTCCGTGAGAAGCATCGACGTGCGCGTCGTCGGGGTTGCGGGCGGCAGCCTGATGCGCGTTCGACGCCGCCTCGGTCGGGCGAACGTCGCGGACGTTGGCCCCCGGTCCGCGCATATCGCGGGACTACCGTACGCATGCTTCACCGATGCCGAGGAGCTGATCCACGCTGAACCAGGCTTGATCGCGCCCCGGCCGGGAGACCCGGACGAATACCTGGTGCTTGTGACTCCTCAGGGCCGGCGCGTCGCGCTTACGGTCACCTGCGCCTCGAACGCATTGGATCTGGTCCCACCCGACGCATACGCGCGCGCGGAGGGTGCCGGCGCGCGCGCCGCCTTCGAGGTGGCGGCGCGCTGGATGGGTACGGACTGGCGATCTTTGGCTCAGACCGTGATGGAGGCGGCGGCGAGAAAGGTTGCAGGGGTGATCCACGACTCCATGCGCGAGCACAAGTTGGACGACCCCCAGGTGATAGGCCTCGGCGGCGGGGCTGGGACGCTCGTCCCCGCCGCCGCACAGGCGCTCGGGCTCGAGTGGAACATCCCGCCCGACGCCGAGGTGATCGCCTCGGTCGGAGACGCGCTCTCGATGGTGCGTGTCGAGCTTGAAAGGACCCTGGTGGATCCCGACCGCGGTGCCATCGAGTCTCTACACCGGAGCGCCGAGGAGGCTGCTGTGGGGGCCGGTGCCGAGGCTTCGACGATCCGGGTCGAGAGTCAGGCGGTGCCCGAACGACGTGCGTTACGTGTCGTGGCCTACGGGTCCCTCGCTCTGGAAGCCGGAAGGAGCCGTGAGCAGGTGGACCCCGAGGTAGAGCACCGTGCCGCGGCTCAAACTCTGGGGGCACCCGTCTCGCTCATCGGTAGAACCACCTCGTACTCGGTCTACGCGAGCGACGGGAGAGCACAGAAGCGCTTCGTTGTGGTCGATCGCTCGGGCTCGGTGATCGTAGACGTGACAGGCATAGCTCTGACCGGCACCGGCGCCGAGGTCGCAGCCGCGCTCGAGGAGCGGGTGCCGGCCCGTACCCGCTACTTCGGACCTCTGAAGGTTGCTCCCGCCGTGAGGATCATCCGGGGGTCGCGACTCACCGACCTCACCCTTATCTCTCGACCCGAGGAGGCGCTGCAAGCGGCTGTGACGGAGTGCTCTCTGGCACACGAGAGCCCGGTTATCGCCCTCGTGTCGCGTGACTGATGGCTATCTACCGTCCGCCGAAACCGCGGTGGCCCCTCGCCATCGCTGTTGGCTCGGTCTGCCTCTTGATCGGGACCGGTATCGGGATCGCGATCGGGAACCGAGAACCTTCCGCACCCGAGGTCGCCGCCGACCTCCGAGCGGACCTCATATCCGCCGCCGGGTCACTCGAAGTGGCTGAGATCGAGTACACCGAGTCCGTATCCGATGGGGAGATCACGAGAGAGGCGGAATACGACGGAGCGCTGGGCGCGATCGAGTCCAGCCGCACCATCTATAGCGATGTGGCCCCGGTGCTCGGTGCTCTGGCGCCCTCCAGATCGGAAGAGATCGAAGCCCTCTACGACGACTGTTCGAGCGCGATGCGAGCGCGGAGTGACGCTAGCGACGTTACGGAATGTCTTACCGAACTGAGCAATCTCTTGAAAGGAGAAACCTAAACACCATGCGCTGGCTGGCGGCGACACTCACCGCGACCCTCTTACTGACGATCGGCCCCCCGGTCCGAGGCTAGCGGCGAGAGGAATCGCGGGAGGGAGGCTGAGACCCTCTTAGCAGACGTATCGTGAGCCTTGACTGCGGCCGGCCGGTCGCAGGAAGACGCGGACAGCCGACCGAGGAGGCGTTGATGGAAAGAGGATCCGTGGTGAAGGCCGCCCTCTACATGGGCGTGATCTCGCTGCTCCTGATCTGGCTACCCATCATCGGTCCGGTCGTGGCCGGGGTCGTCGGTGGCAGGGCGGCGCGCACGGTGGGGAAGGCTCTCGTCGCTGCGATGATCCCTTCGATCCTCCTGGGTGCGGGTCTGTTCGCCATCCTCACTGCGTTCGACCTACCCGTCATCGGCGCGGTGAGCGGAGTGGCCGTCTTCCTCTTTATCCTGATCGGCGACATCCCGATGGCGATCGCCGCCGCCGTGGTGGCATCGATGACACCCGACACGTCGCCCAGCCGGTAAGGCAGGCCCTCAGGGGCTACTTCTTCTTCTTCTTGTCGACCAGCTTGTAGTCGGTGCCCACCTTGGTGGTGTCCATCGTGGGTGCCGCGACGCCGTCGGGGTAGTTGCCCGAGTAGATCATGGTCTGGGCCTGGGGCGCCGTCAGCGTTGCCCCCTTACCAAGGCCCTCGTGGAGCTTCCGAGGCACCGTGAACATCCCTCCGATGACCCCTATCTCGATCGGCTCGTTGTCGCCGCACGCGTCGCGCATGTGCGCCTTGAACTGCGTCATGTCGGGGGTGGTCACGCCGCTGTAGAAACCCTCGAATATCAGACAGTAGGCGCCGCCGGGACCGTCGGGGTTGGCCCTGAAGCGATAGGCGACGCCCTGGGTGGCGGGCGGAGCGTTCTGGGCCTCGATCGTGATGTAGAGGTTCTTGGCGTCGTTCGCCAGGGACACCGAGAGTATGTCGGTGACGGTGCTGGGGTCGGCGCCGCCGACGTCCCCCACCGTTCCGTCGCCGAGGCCTTGGTCGTTGATGCCGTTGGCGTCGTCGACGGCGTCCTCGATGACCACGACCTGCTTCGGGGCGGCACCCGCCAGCGGCGAGATGGCGGCCAGGGCGAGACCAAGGGTTGCAGCGACCGCGAGTGTCCGCTTCATCGTGCCTCCTCCATCTAGGGCAGACCCTGCGATCCACCGCTCATGGAGGAACCCTTTCGCCGTGGGGGTGCCTAGTCCTGCCGAGGTTGGCGGGATACGCCCGGCTGCTCGGCCCGTCAGGCGGGCTGCTCCATCCGCATGATCCCCATCACGGCGGTCGAGCACAGCGCCTCGAACGACGCGTCGATGATGTTGTCGGACACGCAGCCGGCGTTCCAGAACCGGACGCCGTCGGTGGCCTCGACCAGCACCCGGACGCTCGCCGCCGTTCCTTTGGGAGCATCGACCACCGATACCTTGTAATCGGACAACCTGACCCGATCGATGTCTGGGAAATGGCCCTCGAGGCACCCCCGTAGAGCGCTGTCGAGCGCGTGGACGGGGCCGACCCCCTCGGCGACGCTCGTCACCGAGGTACCGTCGATCGTGAGAGTGACCTCGGCCGCGGCGGTGGAGCCCCAGCCGTTGCGCCTCTCGGCCGTCACCTTGTAGCCGTCGACGGAGAAATAGGACCCGGTCACGTTCACGTCGTCACGCTCTCTTTCACGAGCTCGACCAGCATCATCTCGACGGCCCGGATCGCACCGGTGGCGTCCGCGCGGCCCGTCCCGGCCAGGTCGGGGGCCGAACCGTGCACGGGCTCGAACAAGCCGATGCAGCGGCCCCTGCGGGTGGTTGGATCGGGATGGACATTTGCGCTCGCGGCGCGCCCGAGCCCTCCACCCACGCCGGCAGCGACGTCCGAGAGCAGGTCGCCGAACAGGTTGTCCGTGAGGATCACGTCGAAGCGCGCCGGATCCACGACGAGGTGGTACGCGGCGGCGTCGGCGTGCTCGTAACGCAGCTCTACGTCCGGGAACGATGCCGCGACGCGCTCGACCACCTCGCGCCACAGGGCGCCGGCGTAAGCCAGGACGTTGGTCTTGTGCACCAGCGTCACCACCCCGGAGCGCTGGCGCGCGAGCTCCAACGCGTAGCGGGCGCAGCGGGCGATGGCCGCCGCGGTGTTGTGGCTCTCTTCGACGGCGGTGTCGCCCGCACGGTGGCCGCGGCCGGCATAGGACCCCTCGGTGTTCTCCCGGACGAACACGAGGCCGAGCTCGGGGAAGGGCCGCAGGTTGATGTAGAGGTCGAGCTCGCGGCGGAGCCGGAGCAGCACGCCCCGTTCGAGCACTCCGTCGGGCACGCGGGGGTCTCCCACGGCTCCGAGCAGGAGCGCATCGCATCCCCGGATGGTCTCCAGCTCGGCAGGGGAGAGGAGCACGCCGGTAGCGAGATAGCGCTCTGCGCTCGCTCCGATGTCGACCGTCTCCACGGTATTGGGCAGGTGCGCCCGCGCCGCCATCGTTACCTCGGGCCCGATGCCGTCCCCGGCAAGCACGGCGATGCGCGTCACCGCGACGCCTTGGCGGCTCGCACCCATCCCACCAGACCGCCGGCTCGGACGATGTCCATCACGAACGGGGGGAGGGGCTCGGCCGTGAGCGTCACCCCCCGGGTCAGGTTGGAGATCGAGCCTGTCGCCGTGTCGACCTCGACCTCGTCGCCGGTGCTGGTCGCAGCGACGGCCTGTGGGCTGGTCAGCACCGCCAGACCCGTGTTGACCGAGTTGCGGAAGAAGATGCGTGCGAACGACACCGCGACGATGGCGGCCACACCGGCCCCCTTCAGCGCGATGGGGGCGTGCTCGCGGCTCGATCCGCAGCCGAAATTGGCCCCCGCGAAGACGACGTCTCCGTGCTGGACCGAGGATGCGAACGACGGATCGAGATCCTCGAGCGCGTGGACCGCCAGCTCGCTCTCGTCCGTCGTGATGAGGTGGCGCGCCGGGATGATCACGTCGGTGTCGACGTTGTCTCCGTAGACCCAGGCCCTAGCCAACCGCCACCACCGCCCTCTCCGGTGCAGCATCGGGCGCGCCGGCAACGGCGTCGGGATGCACGATCTCTCCCGCCAGCGCGGTGGCCATCGCGACCGCCGGATTGGCGAGGTAGACCTGTGCGGTCGGGTCGCCCATGCGCCCGATGTAGTTGCGGTTCGAGGTCGAGAGGCAGACCTCGCCGGGTCCGAGCACGCCCATGTGTGCGCCGAGGCAGGCCCCGCACGTGGGGGTCGAGACCGCGGCACCTGCCGCTGCGAAACGGTCGAGCAGCCCCTCGTCGTTCGCCTGGCGCCACACCCGCTGGGTCGCAGGGACGACCATCATCCGAACGGTCGAAGCGATCGCGCGCTCGCCGAGTACGTGTGCGGCGAGCCGCAGGTCCTCGATGCGGGCGTTGGTGCACGAACCCAGGAACACCTGGTCCACCTTGACGCCGGCGACCTCCGATACGGGCACCGCGCGTGACGGCAGTGATGGCCGAGCCACCATCGGGTCGATCGCGGAGACGTCGATCTCGATCGTGCGGGCGTAGGACGCTCCGGGGTCCGAGGCCAGGACCTCGAACGGGCGACGGCGGCCCGTATCGGCCTGGCGTCCCTCGACGTAGGCGCGGGTCACGTCGTCGGGCGCGATGATGCCCGACTTGGCGCCGGCCTCGATAGCCATGTTGGTGAGCGTGAGGCGCGAGTCCATAGACAGGTGCCGGAGCCCGTCGCCGGTGTGCTCCATGGCCATGTAGTGGGCCCCGTCATCGCCGATCTCGGCGATGACCGTCAGGATCAGGTCCTTGCCCACGATCCACGGCCCCGGCCGGCCCCGGTAGGAGATCCTCATCGACTCCGGCACCCGCAACCAGATCTGCCCGGTGGCCATCACCGCGGCGAGATCGGTCGAGCCCACCCCGGTCGAGAAACATCCGAGCGCGCCGTAGGTGCACGAGTGTGAGTCGGCGCCGATCACCACCTGTCCCGGCAGCACCAGAGCCTCTTCGGGGAGCAGGATGTGCTCGATCCCCCCCTTGCCTGCCTCGAAGAAGTGCACGATGTCCTGCTCGAGCGCGAACCTCCGCATGCGCGTCATCAGCTTCGCCGACGCGATGTCCTTGGCCGGGGCGAAGTGCGATGCAACCAGGGCTATCTTCGTCCGGTCCCACACCTGGTCCGCCATCTCGTGGAAGGCGTCTGCGGCTGCGGGGGCCGTGACGTCGTTGGCCATCGCGAGGTCGACGTCACACATCACGATCTCGCCGGGAGAGACCTCGGCGCGCCGGGCGTGCCGCGCCAGGATCTTCTCGGTGATCGTGTGGGCGCTCATACCGCGGCTCTCATCCGTTCCTTGAGCTGTACCAACCGGTTCGTAGCGGACAGATAGGCCCGCGCGGCGGCTTCGACGACATCGGTCGAGACCCCCCGCCCGGTGGCGCGCCGGATCGGATCGTCAGCGTCGTCGCTGCCGGTCGCCAACACGATCGTGACATCGCCGAGCGCGTCGATCCCACCGGTGACGCTCGACACCGCGAAGGACTCGAGGCGGGCGTCGAGGTCTGTAGCGGTCTGGATCGCACGGCAGGCGGCGTCGATCATGCCGTCGCCGAGCGCGGTCCCGTCCACCTCCTCGTCTCCGTAGCGCAGCCGCACGGTCGCGGTCGGAGCCAGGTGCGTTCCACCGGCCGCCTGCAACGACACCAGCTCGTAAGCGTCGTCCCCGGCGGCGATCTCGTCCAGGACGATCGCCTCGAGGTCGGCGTCGGTGATGCGGACCTTGCGATCGGCCAGGGTCTTGAACCGCTCGAAGCCTCGCCTCAGCTCGTCGTCGTCGAGGCGGAAGCCGAGCTTGTCGAGGGCATCGACGAAGGCGTGGCGGCCGGAGTGCTTACCCAGCACGATGCGGGAGCCGTCCAGCCCGACATCGTGGGGATCCATGATCTCGTACGTCATCCGATCGACCAGGACGCCGTGCTGATGGATCCCGGCTTCGTGGGCGAAGGCATTGGCGCCGACGATCGCCTTGTTGGGAGGGACGGGGTAACCCGTCATCCGGCTCACAAGGCGGGAGGTGCGGGCGATCTCGGTGGTCGTGATCCCGGTGTCGAGCCCGCGGTGCGCGGTGCGGGTTCGCAGGGCCATGGTGATCTCTTCGAGCGAGCAGTTCCCCGCCCGTTCTCCGATCCCGTTGACGGCGACCTCGACCTGACGTGCGCCCGCCTCGATCCCGGCGAGCGCGTTGGCGACCGCGAGTCCGAGATCGTCGTGCGTGTGCACGCTCCACACGCAGGGAGCATCGACCTCGTCGACGAGGTACGCGAGCAGCTCGGCGAACTCACCCGGCAAGGCGTATCCGACCGTGTCGGGAAGATTCAAGGTGGTCGCGCCGGCGTGGGCGACCGTACGGTAGACCTCGGCGAGGAACACCGGATCGGAGCGGGTCGCGTCCTCGCATGAGAACTCGACGTCGGGGACGTGCCGGCGGGCTCGCTCCACTCCGGCGCGAGCGGCCTCGAGGACCTCGGCCGGCGACATCCGGAGCTTCGAGCGCATGTGGATCTCGCTGGTCGCGATGAACGTGTGGATACGCCCGCGAGGGGCCGGAGCGATGGCGTCGGCGGCTCGGTCGATGTCGCGCGGATCAACGCGCGCCAGCGCCGCGATCACAGGTCCGGTGACGCCTCGGGCGATCGCCCGTACCGCTTGGGTCTCGCCGTCCGACGAGATGGGGAAGCCGGCCTCGATCACGTCGACCCCGAGGCGCGCCAGCTGCTCCGCGATCTCGACCTTCTCCCGTAGGTTCAGGCAGATACCCGGCGACTGCTCTCCGTCGCGGAGGGTCGTGTCGAATACGCGGACCCGGGCTACTTCATCCACGACATCATCTCCCTGAGCCCCGCACCGACCTCTTCGATCGGGTGGCGGCGCTGGCGACTCCGTTCGGCTTCGAGCACCGGGGTCCCGGCCTGGTTCTCGAGCACCCATTCGCGGGCGAACGCCCCCGAGGTGATGTCCTCGAGGATCGCGGCCATCGCCGCCTCGGTCTCGCGCCCGATCACCCGGCGGCCACGCGTTAGGTCGCCGTACTCCGCGGTGTCGGATATCGCCGACCGCATCTGCGAGAAACCGCCCTCGTAGAGAAGGTCCACGATGAGCTTGAGCTCGTGCATGCACTCGAAGTACGCGATCTCGGGCTGATAGCCGGCCGCAACGAGCGTCTCGAACCCGGCCTGGACGAGCCTCGACACCCCCCCGCACAGCACCGCTTGCTCCCCGAACAGATCGGTCTCCGTCTCTTCGGCAAACGTGGTGCCGATGACCCCGGCGCGCGTACACCCGAGGGAGCGCGCGTAGGCGAGCCCGATCTGCGTGGCCCTGCCGGTAGCGTCCTGGTGGACCGCGAGCAGTGCCGGCACGCCGCTGCCTTGCTCGAAGGTGCGACGGACCAGCGGTCCCGGGGCCTTCGGGGCGACCATCACGACGTCGTTCCCGGGTGGCGGTTCGATCTGGCCGAAGTGGATGTTGAATCCGTGGGCGAACAAGAGCGCGCCGTCGGGACGGAGGTTGGGCTCGACCGCGTCGCGGTACACGCTCGCCTGGTGCTGATCGGGGACGAGGAACGCGACCACGTCGGCTCCCGAGCACGCCTCGTAGAGGGGAGTCGGGTTGAGGCCGTCCTCCTCGGCGCGCCCCCACGACGGTGAATCCTTGCGAAGGCCCACGACGACGTCCACGCCCGACTCGGACAGGTTGAGCGAGTGCGCCCGGCCTTGCGAGCCGTAACCGAGGACGGCCACGCGCGCGCCGGTGAGAGCGTCGTTGTCGGCGTCGGAGTCGTAATAGATCGTGGGCATGTAGGGAGTCCTCCTTCAGGAGACGGATCGCATGCTGGTCGTGGACAGGGGACGCACGGCCGCCGGTTTCAGCCCACGCCCGCCGCGGGCCAGCGCCACCCGCCCGGTGCGAGCCATCTCGAGGATGCGGTAGGGACGGAGCAGCTCTTCGAGAGCGCGAACCTTGTCGGGCGTGCCGGTAGCCTCGATCGTGAGCGCTTCCGGGCAGACGTCGAGGATCTGTGCTCGGAAGATCTCGGCGATCGCGATGACCTCCGCGCGCGCTTCGGCTCCGGCGCCGACCTTGATAAGGGCGAGCTCGCGCTCGACCGCGCCGTCGTGAGGGAGCTCGGCGATCCGCAGGACATTGATCAGCTTGTGGAGCTGTTTGGTGATCTGTTCGACGGGCTTGCCGTCGGCCGACACCGCGATCGTCATGCGGGACACCTCCGGGTGCTCGGTCTCCCCGACCGCGAGCGAATCGATGTTGAAGCCGCGGCGCGCGAACAGCCCCGCGATCCGGGCCAGGACCCCGGGTCGGTTCTCGACGAGCACCGACAACGTGTGTGGTGGGTGGTCGGTCATGCGCCAACCTGCCGCAGGGCGGGCTCGAGCGCGCGGACCGCCTCCACCGGCGCCTCAGGCGCCAGCATGATGTCGTCGTTCGACGCTCCGGCCGGAACGATCGGGAAGCACTTCTCGGCCGGGTCGACGCGGAAGTCGATCACGCAGAAGCGATCGTCTACCCCTAGCGCCTTGTCGACGACCGCGTCCACCTCGTCGACGGTTGAGGCGCGCAGGCCGATCCCGCCGTAGGCCTCGGCCAGCCGGACGTAGTCGGGGACGTCCGGCGGGAGATACACCTGGGAGAAGCGGGACGAGTAGAAGAGCTCCTGCCACTGGCGGACCATTCCGAGGTGGGCGTTGTTGAGGATCGCAACCGTGATCGGCACCCGCTCGATCGCGGCCGTTGCGAGCTCCTGTGCGGTCATCTGGAAGCACCCGTCGCCGTCGACCGCGACCACGCGCCGGTCGGGGCAGCCCACCTTGGCTCCGAACGCCGCCGGAACGGCGAAACCCATCGTGCCGAGCCCGCCCGACGACACGAACGATCGGGGATGGTTGCAGCGCATCATCTGCGACGCCCACATCTGGTGCTGGCCCACGCCGGTCACGACGATCGCCTCCCCGCCAAGAGCCCGGTCGAGTGCCTCGATCACGAACTGCGGCTTGACGGGCCCGTCTTCCGGCTGCTCGTACGCGAGCGGGTGCGAGCGGTCCCACCCCGAGACCTCCTTGAGCCACGGGCCCAGGTCGGGACGTCCTTCGGTCGCGACGTCGGCCGCCACCGCGTCCGCCATGGCGCCCACGGCTTGGCGGGCGTCGGCGACGATCGGGACGTCGGCGGCTCGGTTCTTGCCGATCTCCGCGGGGTCGATGTCGACATGGATCACCTTGGCGCCGGACGCGAACGCGTCCAGCCGCCCCGTGACGCGGTCGTCGAAGCGCGCCCCCAAGGCGATCAAGAGGTCGCACCGCTGCATCGCCGTGACCGCGGCGTAGGAGCCGTGCATCCCCGGCATCCCCAGACAGAGGGGATGGTCGTCGGGGAACGCACCGCGCGCCATGAGAGTGGTCACTACCGGCGCGCCTAAGGCTTCGGCGAGGCGGGCGAGCTCGGCCGCAGCGCCCGCCTTGACGATGCCACCGCCGACGTACACGACCGGGCGGTGCGCCGCCCGGATCAGCTCGGCCGCGCTGCGCACCTGCCGCTCGTTCGCGCGCGTAGTGGGCCGGTAGCCGGGGAGGTCGATAGTAGAGGGCCACTTGAAGACGGTTTGCGCTTGCAGCACGTCCTTGGGCACGTCGACGAGGACGGGTCCCGGCCGACCGGTCGACGCGATGTAGAAGGCTTCGGCGATCGTCGGGGCGATCTCGTCCGGGTCCATCACCTTGTAGTTGTGCTTCGTGATGGGCATCGTGATGCCGGTGATGTCGGCTTCCTGGAACGCGTCGTTCCCGATCACCGGGCGGGGCACCTGGCCGGTGATCGCGACCAGGGGGATCGAATCCATGAACGCGTCTGCCAGCGGGGTCACGAGATTCGTCGCCCCCGGTCCCGACGTCGCCATGCATACTCCGACCTTGCCGGTCGTCTGCGCGTAGCCCTCCGCAGCATGGCCGGCGCCTTGCTCGTGGCGCATCAGGATGTGGCGGATCGAGGACTCGAGCAACGGATCGTACGCGGGGAGGATCGCGCCCCCGGGGATCCCGAAGATGACCTCGACGCCGGCGGCCTCCAGCGACGAGATCAGCGACTGCGCGCCGGTGACACTCACCGGGGCGGTCTCTTGCGAACGCGCACCTGGACCCGGATCATGCGCTGGACCCCGGCGGTGGAGCGCCGCCGGGCGCGCCGCCGTCCACGCGGACCACGGTGTAGGCGTGGGCGGCCAGGTGGTTGGCGGCTCGCTCGAAGGTGTCCGGCGAGCTCGACGGCAGCTCGGTGTCCATCTCCGGACAGTCGACCGAGCCTCTCAAGGTCGCCCGCTCGGAGGTGAAGTAACGCTCGAACCATGCTCGTTGATGCTCGTCCGGCACGTCCAGCCGCACCTGACCCGGGCCGCGCCATTCCGCCGTACCTACCTCGGTGCCGTTCTCGATGTGGAACTTCATCGCAGCTCCTTTCGGTCGTCCTGTTCCTGCCTGCCGTCTACTGGGTTTCCATGGGCTGTTTCCGGGAACCAAAAAACCCCCCGGGGACCGGAGGGTTAGCGCAACGCCGCAGGGCCATGGGCCCGGGCGCGCGCTCAGGTAATAAGTACGAGGCTGGTGATGAAGCGGCGGTGCGTCGCTCTAGCGGTCAACTCTTCGGCTCCGATCGTGTCGGGCGGGTTGACCTCGGCGACGTTGCTGAGGTGTTCGAGCGAGTATAGGCGTCGCGGGCTGCCTGTCAACCCACGGGATGGCGCGGAGGCGGCGCGGGTCCAACTACGGCGTGTACCAGCGGCTCCAATCGTCCCGCGAGAGCTTGAAGTGGTAGCCGCTGTAGTTCCAGCAGTGCAATCCCGTGCGTCTCGAGACGCACACCCGTCCCGCCCTCTCCCATCTCCGGCCGTACTGGAGGACCGGCGTATCCGGGCGAGCGATGGTATCCGACGCACAGTTCGGCTTCGCCCGGTTCGACCGGGATAGCAGCAGCCCGACCCAGTCGAAGTCACACGGGCGCTGGGGTTCGGGGTTCAGACCCGATCGGATGTCGCACCGGAGCTTTGGTTCGTCCGAGCCCAGGTGACAGAAGATGTTTCCCGAAGGCGTCTGGAAGTTGCGGGTCCTCAACGGCTCGGCGAACGAGGTCGGAGCGGTCGAGGCGAAGATCGCGGTCGCCGTGAGCGCAACCACGACGAGCCGGCGTCTTCGAGGGTGTGCCATCGCAGCATCTTGCCCGGTGCGATGTCACACCGCAAGGGCCGTCCGAGCGTCGCTGTGTAAGGTCGACAGATGGATTCGGTCTACGACCGCCCCACCGATCCGGCCAAGAGGCGCAGCGCCCGCCTCACCGACGGAGCCGATCGCGCTCCGGCCCGGGCGATGCTCAAGGGTGCCGGGTTCACCGACGAGGACCTCGCCAAGCCGCTGGTTGGGGTTGCCACCTCGTGGATCGAGACCATGCCGTGCAACCTCAATCAGCGCGACCTGGCGACCTACGTGAAGGCGGGTGTACGCGCCGCCGGAGGGACGCCGATGGAGTTCAACACGGTGGCGATCTCCGACGGCGTCACGATGGGAACCGAAGGGATGAAGGCGTCGCTGGTGAGCCGTGAGGTGATCGCCGACTCGATCGAGCTCGTGGCGCGCGGCCATCTCTTCGACGGGCTCGTCTGCATCGTCGGATGCGACAAGACCATCCCCGCCGCGGTGATGGCGCTGTGCCGCCTCGATCTTCCCGGTCTGGTCCTCTACAACGGCTCTATCGCTCCGGGCCGGTGGCGCGGCCGGAACGTCACGATCCAGGACGTGTTCGAAGCGGTCGGCAGCCACGCGGCGGGCAACCTGTCCGATGGCGACCTCCACGACCTCGAAGGGGTCGCCTGCCCGGGCGCCGGCGCATGCGGCGGCCAGTTCACCGCGAACACGATGGCGATGGTCCTCGATTTCCTCGGCATCGGGCCCGCCGGTGCCGGTGGTATGCCGGCGACCTACGCAGGCAAGCGGGCCGCGGCAGAGGTCGCCGGCCGTCTCGCGATGCGTCTCGTGAACGACAACGTGGCGGTTTCCCAGGTCATAACGAGGGAGGCGCTGGAGAACGCGATCGTGGCGGTCGCGTCCACGGGAGGGTCGACCAATGGGGTCTTGCACCTGCTCGCGATCGCCCGCGAGGCGGGCATCGAGTTGTCGATCGACGATTTCGACGCGATCGCGGCCCGCACGCCGACGATCGCGAGTTTGAAGCCGGGCGGTGAGTTCGTCGCGACCGACCTCTATGACGCCGGGGGGACGCCGCTCGTGATGCGCGAGCTCGTCAAGGCCGGCTTGCTCCACACCGGCTGCATCACCGTCGATGGACGAACGCTCGGCGAGGTTGCTGCCGGGGCGCACGAAGCCTACGGCCAGAAGGTCGTGACGCCGATCGAGACGCCGCTGAAACCCGAGGGAGGCCTGGCGATCCTGCGCGGGAACCTCGCGCCGGACGGCGCGGTGGTGAAGCTGGCCGGACACGAGCGCCGCTCGCACGGCGGCCCCGCCAAGGTGTTCGACTCCGAGGAGGAGTGTTTCGAGGCTGTGACGCGGCGGCGGATCGAGGCCGGGGACGTGGTGGTGATCCGCTACGAGGGCCCGGCAGGTGGTCCGGGTATGCGGGAGATGCTCGGGGTGACCGCGGCTCTGGTCGGCGAGGGCTTGGGTGACTCGGTCGCCCTGATCACCGACGGCCGGTTCAGCGGCGCGACGCACGGCTTGATGGTGGGTCACATCTCGCCGGAGGCGGCCCACGGGGGACCGATCGGCCTCGTCCGCGACGGCGACGTCATCGAGATCGATGTCGACCGGCGCGCCCTGACCCTGCACCTCACGCCTGAGGAGGTCGAAGCCCGGCGCGCCGCCTGGACGCCGCCTGCCCCCCGCTACGCGGGAGGCGTGTTCGCCAAGTACGCGGCCTCGGTCTCGTCCGCATCCGAAGGAGCGGTGACGATCGCTCCGCGCGAGGTCGCCCGCGTTCCCTGATGCGTGGCCCGGCGGTGCTCTGAACGCACCGCTGGCGTGACCCACCCTCGCATGGTTGTCTGTGGGTCCGCAGAGCTCCGACGAAAGGAAAGCTCGATGGCGACCTACGAGTTCTTGCCCGAGAGCGTTCTGGAGATCCACGCCAACTCCAGCGTGCACCCGATCCACGGCGAGACCCACGCGCTCACCGGCAAGGCCGAGGGCGAGATCGTCGACGGGGCCGTCGTCCTCGATCCCACGCCCACCGGCTACTTCGAGATCCCGATCGACGCGATGAAGTCGGGGCACAAGCTGCAGGACATGGAGATGCGCCGGCGCGTCGAGGCGAAGAAGTACCCGACGATCCGATACGAGGTCGCGAACGTGAGCGGGGGGCCGGATACCTACCAGGTGACCGGCAGCCTGACGTTCCACGGCGTCACGCGCGAGTTCACCGAGGACGTCAAGGTGGAGATCGACGGCGACTCGTTCCGCGCCGAGGGCGAGCACACCATGGACATCCGCGACTACGACATGAAGCCTCCCAAGATCCTGAACCTGCAGGTCTACCCGGAGATCAAGGTCAAGGTCCGGGTCGCCGCCAAGAAGACCTGACCCCGACGGCCGCCGGTCTGCGGGCCGTCTGACCGGCCGGTGTCACGCCTTGGATCGGACGGGAGCCGTGGGGAGCCGGCGCGGGGCTTGCGCGGGGATGCCCCCGGGTCGTATCGTTCACTAGCCGGTTGAGAGCCAGCCGTCGCCGAGAGGCGCGGCGGCACGTCGGGCCTGCCGGAGTGAATCCACGCAGGTGCGGCTATGTTGCCTTTGGCCGCGCACGGGCCTGAGGGGGTCTTGGTGACGGTGACGCGAGCGTTCTGCCCGACGTGCAGCAAGACGCTGTATCTGGGCGAAGCCGATCAGGCGGTCTGCCCGGTCTGTGTCTCTCCCCTCGCCACCACGGCAGCGGAGGGCGACGCCGGTGCCTCGGATGGCGAGAGGGCGGTGACGATCCACCTGGACGAGCCGGTCTCGCGCCCCCGGCAGGTGTTGCAGATCCTCAACGACTGGTTCATGAGATATGTCCGCGCCGGGGGAGAGTACAGCGGCGAGGCGCTGATGCGTGCCGGAGAAGAGGCCAGCCGCGCACGGGCCTCCGGGCACACCCTCGACGATTCCTTCCAGGCGGGGCGCGATACCTATTTCCGAGCGATCGACGAGGCAAGCACGTAGCCTCCTAGCTCGCGCACCCAGCCCCCGCTGTACGACCTCGCTCGAGGCTCCGAACGAACGCGCTCCTTCCGGCGTCTAAGCGCGCGTACGCAGCGAATGGGAGGGAGGCGTTCATGCGCAGGTCGGTCGCCGGGATCGCCGGCGTGGTCGTCCTATCCGTGCTCGTGCCGGGAGCGCCTGCCGCGGCGTGCTCGTCCGGTGGGGAGGGGTGCGTGTCCGGCGCGACGATGAGCTGGGACGCGCCCTACCACAAGCCGGGTGAGAGGGCGGCAGGCAAGGCAACGGTCTTCTGGGGCAAGACGGCGCGGGGCGGACGGGGAACGCCGGCCGAGGGCCCCTACTACGCCTACCTGCGGCCGGCCTCGGGGAAGCTCAAGCTCGCGCCGCCGGAGGACCCGGAGGCGGTCTTTTTGGGGGCGGTGCTGGTCGAGGACGGTCCGCGGCGGGGAGGCCGGGTCACGCTCGGGTTCACCGTTCCGCAGGTGGCCGCGGGCGAGCACCTCGTCCAGGTCTGTAACGCGGGGTGCAAGCTGGGTCTCGGCGACCTCCTCGACTCGCCGATCACGATCGTCACCACCGATGCGGAGGAACGAACGTTGATGACCGGCCGGCTCGACCGGCTCGGCCGCGGTCTCGGCGTGCTCGAGGCGCGCCTCGCGCGCGGCGTCCACCGGCTTCGCAAGGCTCTCGGGCGCACCGATGTGAAGCAGCAGGTCGCTCAGAGTGCGCTGGAGGCGCGGCTCGAGGAGCTCGATGCCGAGTTGAGCGGCGTGCGCCGGAAGCTCGAGCGAACCTCCGAGCGCGACGGTCCGGCCTTGTCGACGCTCGCCGCCGGCGGCGTGCTGATGCTGATCTTCATGACCTTCGTCCGGAGCGTTCGTCCGGTCTCCGAGCGGCGAGGGCCAAGTGTTCGACGGCTCAGCGGGTGATGGCCGCGGCGTATGTCCCGAGCACGCGCGTGAACGTCGAGTGGGCGCTGACCTCCGCCAGGGCTTCGACCATCGCCGGCGCGTCGGCGGGGGCCTCGACGTCGGCGTAGAAGACGTACTCCCACGGACGTCCGGCGCGCGGTCTGGACTCGAGCTTGGTGAGGCTGAGGTGGCGTTCGGCCAGCGCTCCGAGACAACGGTAGAGGGAGCCGGCGACGTGGCCGACCCCGAAGACGAGCGAGCACTTGTCCGGCTCGCGCAGCGGCTGGGGACTCTTCGATAGCGCCCCGAAGCGGGTGTAGTTGTCGGGATAGGTCTGGATCCGTTCGGCGAACGCCTGCAGGCCGTAGAGGTCCCCGGCGCGCCGGGAGGCGATCGCGCCGGTGGTCGTCAGCTTGTCCTCGGCGACGCGGCGGGCCGCGCCGGCAGTGTCGTACTCGGCCCGGATCGACACGCCCAGGGCACTGAGGAACTCCTCGCACTGCGCGATCGCTTGCGGGTGCGAGATGACCTCTTGCAGGTCGTCGATGCTCGTGCCGGGAAGACCCAAGAGGCAGTGATCGACGCGCACGATGGTCTCGCCCACTAGGTGCACGCCGTGCTTCAGGAACAGGTCGTACGTCTCGTTGATGCTGCCGGCCTGGGAGTTGTCTATGGGGACCAGCCCGAACTCAACCCGGCCGACCTCGACCGCCTCGAACACCTTCCGCAAGGTTGCCAGCGCCTCGAGCTCGGCGCCCGGGAACAAGGCAAGGGCGCCCTCTTCGGAATAGGCGCCCTCCTCTCCCTGATAGGCGACGCGCGCGGGAGCTTCCATCGGCTCAGAGTATGCCCCGCCCCGGACGGCGGGGCGGCTAGTGCCACGTCACGCAACCTTCCGCCGGTTTTCGCGTTGCCGTTTGGCTGGCTTTTCAGCTGTAAATGCTCAAGACATGGAGCGTGTTCACTACCTTGCTTTCCTTGAACGCCTCCCTCGTCAGCCGAACATCGCCCGGGTTGTCTTCGACCAGAAGGATGTCTATCGGCCGGCTACCTTCCATCAAACTTTCTCCTTCCAGGCGGGCAAGGTGAATCTCATAGCGGTGCCTCCTTGGTGCTCAACATCCACCCAGATCTTCCCGCCATGGTGCTCGACGATCTTCCTACAGACCGAGAGCCCGATACCCGTCCCCTCGTACTCGGCGCGTGCGTGAAGCCGCTGGAACAACAAGAAGATCCGGTCGGCGTATTGGGGATCGATCCCTATCCCATTGTCCTCTACCGACAAGGTCCAGGCTCCGTCGTCGTTCATCGCTGCCGAGATGCGGACGACCGGCCGGTCTTCGCCCCGGAACTTCAAGGCGTTACCGATGAGGTTCTGGAAGAGCTGGAGCATTTGGGCAGGATCGCCGGTAACCTGGGGAAGCTCATCATGCAAGATCGTCGCACCACTCTCACTTATCGCCACCTGGAGGTTGTCCTTGGTGACGGCGACAACTTCAGAGATGTCAACCCGCTCTCTCGCGGTGCCTTTCCTGCCGATCCTCGAGAAAGACAAGAGAGCCTGGATCAAGGTCTGCATCCTTGAGGCTCCGTCGACCGCATAATCGATGAATTCGTCTGCTTCTGAATCGAGTTTGCCCTTATACCGCCGCGATAAGAGCTGCATATAGCTAGAGATCATCCGAAGAGGCTCCTGGAGGTCGTGCGAAGCTACATATGCGAACTGTTCCAGGTCCGCGTTCGATCGAGCCAGCTCATCTCGGTGATGGACCAGTCCGAGTGCTGCTCGGTGACGTTCGACCACCCGTCCTAGTTGAACTCCCACCGGACCCATGACCTGCAGCATCTCTTCGTCCGGCTTCATAGAACGGCTCGAGAAGAACTCGAGGACCCCCACTACCTCCTCGCCGACCAATAGTGGGAAGGCGAAGGCTGCCCTCAGGCCTGCATCTTTCGCCGCCTTCCTCCGAAGGAATCCTTCCTCGGAAGTGACGTCGGTGATCCAGTTGGGTTTGCGGGTAGCTATGGCTTGCCCAATCAGTCCTAGATCCCTCGAGTTCGAGTGGTAGAAGTGCATGGTTTCTTCTCTGAACGCTGCTGTCAGAGCGGGATCGATGTCATACCAGGCATCGGTGGGGATCAACTCTCCCTCCTTGCCTACCAGATGGGCGTGCCCCACAGGCCAGCCTGTCAACTCGCAGATCTCCTCCAAGGTGTGTTGGAAGGCTTCCTCGACATCGGTTGCCTCATTGGCGGCGACGGCTACGTTCTGGAGAAGGGTGATGAATGTGGTTTTGCGCAGTAGGTCTTTTGCCCGTCCTAAATCGGCATCCTGCTCCTCAGATCTGAGGCGGTCGGCTTCCTTACGGAAGCTGACGTCGCGCAGGGTGGCGAGCACGAACGGTGTCTCGGCTTCGTCGGTTCGGTCGAGGCGGGTCAAGGCGAACTCGAGGTTGATGAGCGTGCCATCCTTGTGCAGGCCGGGAAGCTCAACCAGGGTTCCGGAGTCGACGAGGTCTCCGCGGCCTATCCTATTGTATCTCTCGAGGCCGGCGAGGTGGGCCCCTCGGAACTGCTTGGGGACCAGATCGTGGATCCCCATGTTCAAAGCCTCTTCAGCCTTGTAGCCGAAGAGTTTCTCCGCCGCCGGATTCCATAGGACGATCTGGCCGGAGCGGGCGTCTCCTACGATCACCGCTTCCTGGATGAGAGTGAACAGCCTTCCCAAGCCGAAATCCCCGGGCTTCAATCCACTCGCCTCGTTCACCGACCGTCCCGTCACTCTGGGTAGGAGTTTGGGGACCATCATGGCAGACAACGCGGGATTTCTGCCGATCGTTCCCAGCACCTACTACGCGTTCAAGAAGCGGCCGCCGTCGCAGCGACGTCTTAGAGACGAATACCTCAAGGTGCAGATCGAGCGCGTGTGGAAGACCAACTTCAAGGTCTACACCGCGCTCGTTGCTGGTGAGCCCGTCGCGCCCGCCCGCGTTGATGTCCCGCTGAACGTTCCAACGGCGAAGGCTAGTAGGGGGCTCGGGCTCGCGACAGGAACTCTTGCCTAGCGCGGCATTGTTCTCACCGATGATCCGGCCGGACGGCCGGACCGGCTAGATGGTGTCGGGCGGACAGCGGCGCGGGCGCGGGCTCGGCTGAGGATCGGGATGACCGCCGAACCCGACCACGATCTTGCATGGGTCCCACGGGCCGCGTCCGCGGCCGGCTTCGATCAGCCTGACGTCGCTCCCGGTCACCTTCAGGTAGGTGTAGCCGACGTTGTCTCGTTCGTTCGACTCGAGGATGCCCCCCGGCGGGTCCGCCCACATGCGGACGACGTAGCGGCCGTCCTCATTGAGGCCGAAGTCGACGTAGTTGCCCGGCCGGTCCCACTCGTAGATGTCGCTCCAGCCGGCGGACAGACCGAAGCCGGTCCGGGCCCAGAGCGGATAGAAGCGCCGCCAGTCACGGATCAGCTCGTCGCGGTGGGCGAAGCCTTTGTGGTGCTTGTCTCCGGCCGGTTCGAGGACACCCTCGACCGGGTCGACCACGCGCAGGAGACGCAGGGCGACCGCGTCGTGATGGTGGTAGTGACCGTGGGATTTGTGGTACCGCGCGACACCGGCGCGCCGCTCGAAGTAGGTCTCGTCGGGCCGGTAGACATGCTGGTAGAGGTCGTGGTCCAGAACCGGGGGACCACTGTGGGACAGGTACATCGGTCCTCGCCCCGTGTTGCGGATCCCGAAGCCGAACCGCAGGCAGCGCACGGCTCCGTCCTCAGCGTGCTCTTCCGGGTGGCACCCCGAGCCGCCGTCGAACCCCTCGGGGATCTCGTCGCCCGAACCGTTGGTGATCGGGGTGAGGAACGACGCGTCGTGCGGAGGCAGCACTTGTAGGTTGGGAAGGACGCGTCCGTTCACCGCGTGCAGTCGGGGAGCCCGGGCTTCGAGCTTCGCGCGCACCCGGAAGGCCGACGCGGTCACGTCGCGCGCGATCACGCGCACGCGCCAGGTCCCAGGGTCGGGCTCCTCGACGAGATGCTCGGCCGAGTACAGGCCCGCCCCCGGGGAGAACGACCCGGCCGCCGCGCCACCCGGCGCCGACACCTCGACCTCGAACACGTCTCCGACTTCGGGGTGGTCGATCCCGATGCGCAGGCGGTGCGCCGGTGCCTCCACCTCGATGCGGAAATCCCAGCACGGGTCACCGCCGCATCCCCCTCCTACCGAGGAGCTCTCGACGAAGGGTCCGTCCCAGAACACGGCATCTCCAGGGGCCAGGCCGGCAGCGCGGGCCGCTGCGGGCTGTGCCGGGGCGGCGCGCGCGCAGTGTGACGCCACCAGCATCAGCGGAGCCAGCACCAGCACCCATCGCGGCATAGGACCAGTGTTACACCGGCCGGTCGTGGTCGGGCCCACCGCCCGAACCGGCCGAAAGCGAGCGTGTTGGCTAACGTCGGAGGTTATGCGTCTGCTCTTCACCATCGCGGTCGCCTCCTACAACAACGTCGCCAACCTGTGGCCCGTCTTCAACCGCTGGGCGTACGTGCCGGTCAACCTGCTCTTCGCCGGGACGGTCGTGGTGGTCGCGACAACGGGCCTCGACCTGGCTCTTGCGGACGCCGGCATGGCTCACGTCGAGCTCGGTGACGTCGCGGTCGGGACGGCGCTCGGGCTGGCTCCCGTCGTGGTCATGGTGGCCGGAGCGGGGATCCGTCCGCTCGCTCGTCTGATGGCCGACGAGCGCGTTGCGCACCTCGGCGGGGCCGGGCTCGCTTACCAGACCCTCGTCCGTATCCCTCTCGGGACGGCGTTGGGGGAAGAGATCGTGTTCCGCGGCGTCCTCTTCGGGCTCTACGAGGGCTACGGCGTCCTCGTGGCGGCCCTGGTCTCGAGCTCCGCGTTCGCGCTGTGGCACGGCGCGCCGACCCTCAACCTCGTCCGAGCGAACCGTCCCGACGCCTCGCCGCGAGCCGTGCTCGTCGCCCTGGGGGCCGCATTCGCGATCACCTTCGTCGCCGGGCTGTTCCTCTGCTGGCTGCGGGTCCGCAGCGGTGGCGTTGCCGCCCCCACCGCCCTACACGCGTTCGTCAACGCGGGCGCGACCGTCGCCGGGGTGCGAGCACAGCGCGCGGCTTGACCGGCCCCGCCGTCAACCGGTCCTTCGCCCCACTCCGCTGGCTATCTCCCCGACGCGCAACGGCCCGCCGGTCTTGGGGTGGAGCGGAGGCGTGTTGAGACCGGCTCCGTCCCGGATGCCGGAGAGGAGGTCGGCGAGTGCCTGGGTCGCGGTGACCCGCGGTTCCCACCACAGGACCGTACGCGCGCGCGCGGTGTCGAGGAGGGGGCTCTGCAGTGCGAGGTCGACCCAACCCGGTGGGGTCGGCTGCAGCCTCATCCGCCACGTTGCGGTGGTCGCCGCCCGTAGGAAGGCACGCGGCACGCGCAGCGGTCGGGCGTCGAAGACCTCTGCCAGCGCCACCGCGTCGAGGATGGGATCGGCGGCGATGTTGAACGCTCCGCGCACATCGCCCGTGATCGCGAGGTGATAGGCCTCGGCAACGTCCTTCGAGTGGACCGCCTGGAAGACGAGGTCCTTCGTGTACGGGATCACCGGGATCAACGACCGGCGCAGCAGCGGGCTCGGCAAGAACGGTCCCGCGAACAGCCGCCTCACCCCAGAGGCCGCCTCACGCTTGAAGGTGAGGGCCGGGCGGAGACGCACGGTGCGCACGTCCCAGCCGTGCCGCTCCTCGAAGCCGTCGAGGACGTGCTCGACCTCCGCCTTGTGGCGCGAGTAGAACGAGGTGGCGACGCCGTCGGTCGGCCAGCTCTCGTCCACGGCACGGTCCTTGGGCCCGGGGGAGTAGGCCCCGACGGAGGATGCGTAGACGAGTGCCGGGACACCGGCCGCGGCCGTGGCTGCGAACACCCGCCGGCTGCCGGCGACGTTGGTCTCGTAGAGCGTTCGTTCGTCCCGCGACGGCTGGATCAGCCATGCCAGATGCACGACGACGTCTGTTCCGCGGAAGTGAGGCACCAGCTCGTCTCGGGAGACGTCGGCGGCGACCCAGGTGGTCTTCGGCACCTCGATCTGGGGTTCCCTCCGAGCGATCCCGACGATGGATGAGATCCGGGGGTCGTCCACGAGATGACGCAGCAGGCTGGTCCCGACGTTCCCGGTCGCGCCCGTGATAGCGATGCGCATCGCCCACAGGCTACGGTGCCGGGCGCACCCGTGCGGCGGCGTCCGACCGGCCGCTACCCTGAGACGGTGCTGACCCCCTCCGGCCGGCTCGTGCGCCTCGTGGCGACCTCGTGTGTCCTCGGTGCCGTCTTCGCCGGCAGCGTGTGGGGGAGCGACGATGCGTTCCCCTTCGGGCCTTTCCGTATGTATGCCACCACGACGACCGACGAGGTCACCGTCCTCAAGTTCTACGCGCTGAACGACGACGGCGAGGAGCTATCTCTGCGCGCTCAGGACTTCGGGCTGCGCCCCGCCGAGGTCCACGGGCAGATCGCGCGCTTCCAGCAGGAGCGCGCGACCCTGCTCGCCCACCTGGTCGAGGCGCGTTCGAATCTCGATCCCGGCGCGCCCGAGCTGCGCGAGCTGCGCCTCGTGTACGGGATCCACCAGCTGGACGAGGGAGCTCCGGGCGCCTATCGCGAACGGTCCTGGGCGGTGTGGAGCCGACCGTGAGGGCGTGGTTGTTCGAGAAGGTCCCACGCGGGCGGGTCGCAGTGCTGCGCGCGGTTCTCTACACGTTCATCTTCGTCGACGTCCTGCTGACCACATCCTGGATCGCTCGCCATGCGGCTCTCCCCGGCGAGCTCTATCATCCGTTGCTGCTCGGACGCTGGCTCCCACTGCCGGTACCGGGGGCCGGATATGTCCGGACGGTCGAGATCGCGCTGCTCCTGTGTGCCGCGCTGGCCGCGACCGGCCGGGCACCGCGCGCCGCGGGAGCGGCCGTCGCCCTGTTGTATCTGCAGTGGATGCTGATCGGGATGTCCTACGGCAAGGTCGACCACGACCGCTTCGCTTTCCTGGTCGCGCTCGCGGTGCTCCCAACGGTAGGGCCCGCTCGATGGGGAGACCACACCGCCGACGAATCTTCGGGATGGGCGATCCGGTCGGTGCAGGTCGCGGTCGTGCTGACGTATCTCCTCGCGTCGTATGCCAAGCTCCGCTACGGCGGGATCGCCTGGCTCGACGGTTCGACCCTCATGCGCGCTGTGATCCGGCGCGGCACCTACCTCGCGGAGCCCCTGAAGGACATGCCGGGCGTCCTGCGCGTCGGGCAGTACCTCATCATGTTGTTCGAGCTCGCGTCCCCGCTGTTGCTCGTGCGCGGCCGGGTGGGACGATCGTTCCTCGTCGCAGCCCTCCTCTTCCACCTCACCACATACGCGACCATCACGATCATCTTTCTGCCGCACGTGATGTGCCTGCTGTCGTTCGTGCCGCTCGAGCGGTTACGTCCTCCGCGCCTCGTGGGGCGCGTGCTGTCGCCCGCGCCGGTGGCTCCCGCACGCTGACGCGCGATCAGAGCGCTCGGCGGAGCGCCGCGCGCGCGCCGAAGAACCCGCACATCCCGTGCACACCACCGCCGGGCGGCGTCGAGGAGGAGCAGATGAAGATGCGGGGGTTCGGGGTGGTGTAGGGAGAGATGCGCGCGACCGGGCGCGTGAAGAGCTGACGCAGATCCTGGATCCCCCCGTTGATGTCCCCTCCAACGTAGTTTGGGTTATGCGCCTCCATCTCGGCCGGCCCCATCGCGCTGCGCGCGAGGATGAGGTCGCGGAACCCCGGTGCGAACCGCTCGATCTGAGCTTCCATGGCCTCGGTCATGTCGACCGTCGATCCACTCGGGACGTGGCAGTACGCCCATATCGCGTGCTTGCCAGCGGGAGCACGGGTCGGATCGACAACCGACTGCTGGACGAGCAGCACGAAGGGCCTATCGCAGTGCTCGCCGCGGGTCATCATGTCCTCCGAGAGGGCCATCTCTTCCAGGGTGCCGCCGACATGAACGACCCCGGTCCGACGGCAGGCCTCCGCCGTCCACGGGATCGGGCCGTCGAGCGCCCAGTCGAGCTTGAACACCCCCGGCCCGTAGCGATATCTGCGCAGCCGCGCTCGGTAACGCGCCGGGAGGTGGTCGCCGGCGATGCGGTCGAGCTGGCGCGGCGTGATGTCGAACAGCACCGCATCGCTCCCCGGGACGTCGTCCATCGAGGCCACCTGGGTCCCGGTCCGGATCTCACCACCGAGCGATCGCAGGTACGAGGCCAAGGCGTCCGCCAGGGTCGAGGAGCCGCCCTTCGCAACCGGCCAACCTGCCGAGTGCGCGAAGGTCCCGAGCAGCAAGCCGACCGCACCACTCGGGATCTTCGTCAGAGGCAGCATGGAATGGGCGGCGAGGCCGCCGAGCAGCGCTCGCGCCGGGGCCCGGTCGAACCATCCGCGCGCGAGACCGACGGCCGACCTCAGAGCGCGCACGCCGAAGCGAGCCATCACGAACGGGTGTCGCGGAGGCCGTAGAGGTCCGAGGAACTCGCGCGCCATCGCGTCGGCGTGGTCTACGAGCGGCTCCATCAGCCGGCGGTAGGCCGGCCCATCTCCGTCGAGTCCGTCGGCCGTCGCGGTCACCGATCGCTCGAGGACCGCCGCCCGTCCGTCATCGAGCGGCTGACCCAGCGGTGTGCTCGGATGCAAGAGCTCCAGCCCGTGCTCCGCGAGGGGAAGACCGGCAAGGAACGGTGACGCGAGTGCGAGCGAGTGGATCGCCGAGCACACATCGTGCACGAAACCGGGCAGCGTCAGCTCGGCGCTGCGCAGCCCCCCACCGATCGTCGCCTCCTGCTCGAGTACGAGCACGGAGCGCCCCGAGCGTGCCAGATGGATCGCGGCGGCGAGCCCGTTCGGGCCGGAGCCGACCACGACCGCATCGTGTCGATCGGTCATATCAGCGCGTGACTCATGCCAGCGCCGGAGCGCCGGCGGTCACGCGCGTCAGCGAGTGCCCGCGGCGCCGCCCTCGTCCCCTGTATGCGGACCCCTGCCCTGCTTGCGGAACGGTCGCCCCAGCGCGCGGAAGGGCGTTCCCATCATGTATGCGCCGGAGCGAAGGGCGGAGTTGTGCCATACGTTCTTGGCATTAGACCATTGGCGTTTCTTGTCGATACAGACAACCGTGGTCTCGACGTCCGCGTCCGGGACGCCGAGGTGCGCGCCCAGCGCAATGAGGGTCTTCTCCCAGAAACGGTCCTCCTGGCCGTGCCCGCCGAGGCTCAGCCCTAGCTCGTACACGGGGTCGTTGGCGCGCATCAGGACCTGCGCCTGGGCGACGGTCGCCCCTGCCTTCTCGTACGCGCTGAAAGTGATCCATCCCGCGAACATGTGCCCCTGGGGGGTCATCAAGGTGAACGATTCGTCGTCAGCGTAGAGGACGAGAACGCCCGTCGAGAGCTTCAGCTTCCCCGGCATCGTGAGGTTCAGAAGGGCCACGTCTCCGGGAGCGATGCCGGTCAGGGGGCCGTAGAACGCATTGCCCTTGGGCCAGAAGTGAGGGAAGTTCGCCTTCCACTCGGCGATCACCTCGGTGGGCGTGACCGACGTCCCCTGCAGCGCTACACGGTACGTCTTCTGCCACATCTTGCCGAAGCCCTGTATCGGCGATGTCACGCGCTTGCCGGTGACATTGCGGTTTATCGCGCCCACCGGCACCTCGCCGACGCTGAGCGTGGAGACGTTCTTGGACCAGAACGCCGCGTCGCGTGACGCCGCGGCCATGACGCCCTCCTCGGGAGGCTGGGTCGTCAACTCCTTCTCGGCCGGACCTCTGGAGACATCTGGGGTATCGGTCATCGCCATGCCTTCTTTCTCTAGCTCGCTAGACGCCCGCTGCCGCGAGGGCATCTTGCTCGGACCCGTGTATCGAGACCGCCTCGTCGAGACGCGTCAACTCGAAGATCTGGCGGTAGTGGTCGGTGAGGCCGAACGCGAGGATCCGCTGCTTCTGGCGCTGCGCTCGCACGAGCAACGTCACCAGCAGGCCGATCCCGGTGCTGTTCATGTACTGGAGGTCGGTGAAGTTCATGACGATGGCTCGGGTCTTGGCGTCGGATGCTTGGGTGTAGGCCTCCATCATGGCGTCCTCGCAGGCTCCGGTCACGTCGCCCTTGATGTCGATGACGCTCGCCTTGTCGCTGAGGTGACGAACGTCCATCGACACGGTTCCTTCGGTCATCGCGGTCTCCTCCTCGTGCAGCGGTCTACGCGGTCTCGGACAAGGCGCTGGGCTCGTCGGGGAACATCGTCATGAAATCGGACAGGTGGGTGATCCGGAAGATCTCCGTGTAGTGATCGGTGAGGCCGCAGGCCAGGATGCGCCGTCCTTCCTGGCGGGCGCGCGCCAGTATCCCCACTATCACGGCGATGCCCGTGCTGTTGATGTAATCGACGTCGGCGAAGTTGAGGAGGACCGGCGCGCCGTCGCCGGGACCTGCCTCGGCATAGGCCGCATTCAGCTGGGTCGCAGCGCTCGCGTTTATCTCACCGCTGAGATCCAGAACCACTGCGCCGTCGCTCCGGCGCACCCTTGCATCAAACGGACGCGTTTCCATCCGGCTCTCCTTTCAGATGAAGGACGAGCTCTACGGTGTGCGTCGCTTCGTCGCTCCGGACACGCATATCGTCGACCATGTTCTTGATCAGGAACAGGCCCCACCCCCGAGGCGATTGCAAGCCTGCGAGCTTCGCTTCGATATCCGGAGTCTCGGCCTCGGGTATATCGCGCGTCCCGCCCAGATCGGTGATCTCAACGGCGAGGTCCTCGTGGCGCGTGACCACGCGGATCCCTACGGGCTTATCCGCATCGTTGTTGTTGCCGTGCTCGATGGCGTTCATCGTCGCCTCGGCCACCGCGGTCTTCAGGCGTTCGAGCCGCGCCCCGGACAGGTCGAGCGCGGTCACCGCTTGGACGACCCGCTCCATCGCGAGCCGTTCGTTGCCCTGAGCGCTGGCGATCTCGAAGTCGGCGAGGACGTCCTCTGCGGTGCTCGCCGGCGGGGGTTCGCCGTCCGCGGCGGCCCGAGCCTGCACCTGCGTGGACCGACCAACGGCGTCCGTGCGGCCGAGGCTGACGAGGGTGATGTCGTCCTCCTGCTCCCAGTCACTTCCGGTGAACGTATCGAGCTCGGCGAGGAGGTGGTCGATCAGCTCGTTGCCGCCCGGGAGGGTGCCCACCAGCTCCATCAGGCGCGGGAAGCCGAACATCTCGCGTTGGGGGTTGTGCGCCTCGACGAGACCGTCGCTGTGGAGCAGCACGTGCTCACCCGGCCTGATCGTCGCCTCCTTCTCCTCGTAGCTCATGTCCGGCATGAGGCCCAGGGGCATCCCCGTCGCGCGCAGCTCGACGCAGCCCTGTGTGGTCCGGACGTAGGGCAGGTTGTGGCCGGCGTTCGCGAACACGACGTGACCGGAGGTTGGGTCGACGACGGCGTAGAGGCACGTCACGAACATGTGAGCCGGGATGTCGGGGAACAACAGGTCGTTGGCCCGCTTCAGCACCTTGGAGGGCGATACGAGCCGCGGTCCCTCGCTGCGCAGGATGCTGTGGATCGTGGCCATCACCAGCGCGGCGGGGACTCCCTTGTCGGTGACGTCTCCGACCACGACGCCTACCTTGCCGTCGGGCAGGTCGAAGAAGTCGTAGAAGTCGCCTCCCACCTGGCGGGCAGGACGGTAGAAGGCCGCCAGCTGCCATCCGGGAAGCTGGGGGAGCTCCTTGGGCAGGAACTGCTGCTGGATCAGCTGGGCGACGTGCAGCTCTTGCTCGAGCCGCTCCCGCGAGCGCACCTCGGCCTCCTGCTGCCGGACCAGCTGTGCTACCCGCACGGCCGGCGCGGCGTGCGCCGCCAGGTTGTCCAGGAGCTTGCGGTCGTCGCCCGAGTAGTCGCGCTCGCTGAGGCGGGGGCCAAGGTTCAAGAGCCCGATCAGCTCGCCCTGGCTGACCAGCGGCACGACGAGCCGCATCCCCGCCGCGACGAGGGCATCGCGCGCGGGGGAGTCGATCTCGAGCGTCTCTATGTCGACGGCCCCGGTCGCGCCCTGGAAGTAGGTGATGATCGGGTCGTCCGGCGGGATGTCGATCGGCGGGGTCTCGGCTCGCTGGACGTGCTCGGGCGCGGCTGCCCCCTCGGGCCTCTCGGGCCGACCCCCGCGGGACAGCACACGCCTGAAACCCCTGGTGAAGGTGGCCATCTCACTTCCTTCTATAGTGCGAGCGTCTCGGAATCGTTACGAACTCTGTCACCTGGCATCGTTACGCACAAGATGATGCTCCACCGGAGCCGGGGTCGCTGCTCCGGGGTCGGCGTCACCTCCGCCGGTGTCCCGCAGCCACAGCGACACCCGGGCCGGCTGCATCGTGTCCTCCACCACCTTCAGCAGGTCGCCTGTCAGGGCGTCGAGATCCACGTGGTCCTTCAGCTTCGCGGCGAAGCTTTCCAGCGTCTTGCCGGCGTCGTACTTCCGGCGATAGAAGCGGAAGTCGATGAAGCCCTGGATCTGTTTGCGGACGGGGGTGAAGAGGGCGGCCACGGCCAGGGTCGAGACGGCTATGACCAGGTTGTTCTCGCGGCCGTCGGTGCCCGTGATGCCGCGCAGGATGTTGCCCAGGAGGATCACGATGCCGAGGTAGATCGCGCCGAGGATCCCGCTGAGCACCGCGTACACGAGAGCGCGGTTGATGACCTGGTCGATCTCCCATAGCCGGTAGCGCACGAGGACGACGAACAGGGTTATGGGTATCGCGGCGAACAGGAGGGGGAACACGAAGAAGACGAATCCGCTCAGGTCCTGTCCGGAGAACACCTGACCGACGAACACCGGGTCGCGCCCGGTCGGCGACCGGTAAACCGACAGGTTGTGGCCCTCGCCATCCTTGTTCGTGAACCGGACGACGACGTCTCGCCCGGCCTGCACCTGGACCACTGAGGTGTCGAACCGGTTGTCTTCCGCGGCCAGCTCCACCCTCGTGGGGGCGCGCTCGCCGGTGACGACCTCGAAGGTGCCGCGCATCTCGTCCGCGTGCGGGTCGCACCTGAAGAAGTAAACGCCCGCCTGGGGGGACTTGAACTCGTAGCTCTTGGTGGTCTGGGAGTCGGAACCCGAGGTGAAGCCGACCATGGCGCCCACCATGACGAGGGCCGCGGCGAATGCGATCGTCAGGGCCCACATCAGGATGCGGGATTGCTGTCGTTGCTCGCGCGATGCGGCGTGCCGGTAGCGGGACACCTGTGAGGTCACCCCCGCTATGGGGATGAGGAAGCCGAAGAACGCGACCCACCCGACGGCGTTGTCCCCGTGGAAGTTCGAGGCGATCGTGAGGCCGGCGACGGTCAAGGCGAGGAGATAGGCGATCCGCAGGGGCCACCTCCACCACGCGAGTTGGGACCAGCGGGGAACGAACTCCCCGGTCGGGAAGAGCAGCAGGGCGAGGACGTAGGCCACGCCGGTCAAGACGTGGAAGACGTCGTGGGTCACGCCCTTCAGGGCAGGGACGACCACGAGTGACGCGTGCGCCTGCAGGTTGAAGGTCGCGGCGGTCCCAACCATCCCGAGCGCGAGCAGACGAGCCGTGCGGTCGCCCGGACGCCGTCGCATCAGGAACCAGGCGAGGCCGAGGTTGAGGCCGCTGAACAGGTACCCGAACGCCACCAGGAGCGGGCGCTCGGCTCCGTGGGAGGCGCTGGCGATGTTGCCGGCGAGGGACCCGAACCTGCCCCCCTGGGCGGCCCACGTGTGAAGCGCGTCGTGAAGGCCGGGCGCAGCCGCCACCGCCGGGGCGAGCCCCATCACGAGCCAGATCACCGCGCCTACGCTGTAGAGGCCGAAGAACGCGTAGAAGGCCGCGTCCGCGGCGGCCCGAGCGCGCGAGCTCTGGGGCCAGGCGAGGGCGGCGGCCACCACGAGGCCCCCGACGCCCAGGAGCGCTGGAAGCGACGGCCCCTCCCGGACGACCCCGAAGGTGAGGCTGGCTCCCACGACAAGGGCGAGGGCGAGCAGGGCGATCGTCTTTCGCCGGTTCTCCGTGCGGTCGCTCATTGTCCCCGCATCGTGCAGGCGGCGGGCACGGTGTGCAAGACCTCGCGCGCGCTCCGCCGCGTGGTCCATGATGAGCGTGGGTCGTTCACGAGCGTCAGCATCCTCGGAGACCCGTCCGGGAACCGTTACGACGGACCGCCGGAGCCCCAGCCAGTATCGTTACGGAGTGGCTGCAAGGTCGGGTCTCGTTGCGCGAACCGTCCGGCACCGAGGGACCGGGTGAGCCGCCTCACGATGCGGTTGCTCGGGTCCCCGCAGGTGGACGTGGATGGCGCCCCGGTGGAGGTCGACACCCGCAAGGCGACCGCGCTGCTCGCGTCCCTTGCCGTGGCGGGCCGGCCCCAGAGCCGGGACTCGCTGGCCGCGCTCCTGTGGCCGGAGTACGACCAGGTCCGCGCCCACGCGGCGCTCCGTCGCACCCTATCGACGCTGAAGAAGGGCCTGAGGGGCGGGTGGGTGAATCCCAGCCGCGGTTCGATCGCCCTCGATCCCGAAGGCGTCTGGGTCGACGTGCTGGAGTTCCGCAGGCTGCGCGCGGAGGCCCGCGACCATCGTCACCCCGACGGGGCGGCATGCGCCGGGTGCGCCCGGCGTCTCTCCGAGGCCGCCGAGCTGTACCGCGACGACTTCCTCGCCGGGTTCGCCCTCCGCGACAGTCCCGCCTTCGACGACTGGCAGTTCTTCCACGCCGAGAGCCTCCGACGCGAGCTCGGCGAGGTGCTCGACCTGCTCGTGGAGATGGCAGCGCGCCAGGGCGACGTGCGCCAAGCGATCGCCCATGCGCGCCGCCGTCTGGAGCTCGATCCTCTCCACGAGCCGGCTCATCGCCGGTTGATGGAGCTTCACGTCGTCGCCGGCGACCGGTCGTCGGCGCTGCGCCAGTACCGGGACTGTCTCATGATCCTCGAGCGCGAGCTCGGCGTCGAGCCGCTCGAAGATACGACCGCGCTCTATCACGACCTCAAAGAGGGCACCGCCGCCCTACGGGTGGCAGCGCGCCCGGCCAGGGAGGCCCCGTCACCCACCGGGCCCGGGATCGGCCCCCTTCCTCTGGTCGGTCGCGACGCTCAGTGGGAGGTGCTCCAAGAGTCTTACCGGCGGATCGATGCGGGCGGGAGACTGCTCGTGGTCGAAGGCGAGCCCGGCATAGGCAAGACCAGGTTGATCGAGGAGCTCGCGGCCGACCTGCGGACGAGAGGAGCCGCGGTGATCGCCGGCCGCTGCTACGAAGACGAGTCGGGGCTCGCGTTCGGAGCCGTGATCGGCCTCCTGCGTGCGGCGGTCTCGCTCGACGACGGGGCATGGCTTCGAGGGCTGCCCCGGCGCACGGTGACCGAGGTGGGGCGCCTCCTGCCCGCCGTCCACGACGTGCGTCCCGAGGTGGCGCCCGCCGGCCCGCTCGATACGCCTGCCGCGCAGAGCTTGTTCTTCGATGCCGTTGCCGAGGCGTTCGCCGCGGCGCTGTCCGGGCCTACACCGGGGATGCTGGTCGTGGACGACCTGCACTGGATCGACGACTCGTCCCTTGCCCTGATCGCCTACCTGATCAGACGGTTGGACCGCGTCCGGCTATGTCTGCTCCTGGCGTGGCGGTCCGCCGAGCTGGGCATGGACCATGGCCTCAACCGGCTCGTCGCCGACGCCCGGCGCGCCGGGCGTGCCACTCACGTGATACTCGGCCGGTTGACACGCGCCGAGGTCGATCGTCTCGTATCGGCGCTGGACCTCGACCACGCGCGTGGGAAGCACCTGTACGACGAAAGCGAAGGTCTGCCGTTCTTCGTCAACGAGTACGTGTCGGTGATGGCTCGTCACGACGACCGCGAGGACATGCCGGTGGGCGTGCGCGACCTCCTTCGCTCTCGGGTCGCGGGCTTGACGCGCGGGGCAAGCCAGATCCTCGGCGCGGCCGCGGTCATCGGACGAGCGTGTGACGTCGATCTGCTGCGGGCGACCAGCGGGCGAAGCGACGAGGAGATCGTTGCCGGTGTCGAGGAGCTTGGTGGCCGCGGCGTGCTCCGGGAGATCGCCGAGACGGACCCCACGCAGCCGCGGTACGAATTCGCTCATCCGAAGCTGCGCACCCTGGTCTACGACGAGCTCGGTCTCGCGCGCCGACGGCTGCTCCACCGCCGCGTCGCGGATGGTCTCGTGCGGGCCCGTCGTGGCGAGCGCGATGGGGGAGACGCGGCGGCTATCGCTCAGCATCTCTACCGGGCCGGCGACCATGCGCGTGCGGCGGAGTGGTTCAAGGAGGCGGGCGCGCACGATCGCCGGTTGTTCGCCAACGCGGAAGCCCTCGAGCATCTGCAAGCCGCTCTAGCGCTCGGGCATCCCGCGACGGCCGAGCTACATGAAGCTCTCGGGGACGTCCAGGTTCTCTTCGGGGACTACGCTGCAGCCCTGACGAGCTACGAGCGCGCGGCCGCGCATCGCGAGGACGCCGACACCGGCAGGATCGACCACCGGCTGGGCCTCTTACACCAACGCATGGGCGAGTGGGAGCTCGCCGAGGCCCACCTCGATGCCGCGCTGGTCGCGGTCGACGAGACCGATACCGCGCTCCGCGCTCGACTCCATGCCGATCGCGGCCTTGCCCGGCTCCAGCGCGGTGCCACCCGGCCTGCCGAGGAGGACGCTCGCACGGCACTCGAGCTCGCTGAGCAGACGAGAGCGCCGGACGCCCTGGCGCAAGCCCACAACATCCTCGGTATGAGCGCGACCAAGAAGGGCGATGCGCACGCGGCGCGCGACCATCTCGAGAAGAGCCTGGTACTGGCGGAGGAGGTCGCCGATCCGAGCGCCCGCGTCGCGGCGATGAACAATCTCGCGCTTGCATACCGCGCCGAGGGACGCCTCGACGACGCGGTCGAGCTGACCGAGAGCGCGCTGGAGCTCTGCTCCGAGCAAGGTGACCGCCACCGCGAGGCGGCGCTCCACAACAACCTCGCCGATCTCCTTCACGCACGAGGCGATGTCGAGGCCGCGCTCGCGCAGGTCACGCGGTCGGCGGCTATCTTCGCCGACGTGGGACAGGGAGGAACCATGGAACCGGCGATCTGGCGCCTGGTGGAGTGGTGATGGAGACCGTCTACCCATGAGCCTTCCCGTCTACGACAAGACGGTCGGGCTCGCTGCCGTCCGTGCCGCGGCACGCCGCTTCGCCGGAGCGCTGAGGGAGGTGCACGACCCTGGGCGTCCCGCGATCGGACAGTGGAGCATCGGGGAGGTCGCCGCTCACACGACCCACATCTACGATCTCTTCCCCCGACTCATCGAGGGCCAGCTCTCTCCGGTGACCGATCTCGCGACGATGGACAGGACGTGGCAGGAACTTCTCGGCGAGGACGGCGAACGGGACCCCGGCGCGCTCGCAGGACGGATCGAAACGGCAGCCGAGCGGTTCGTCGCGGCGGCCGAGGGGGCTGAGTGGACGTCGGCGGTTCCATGGCACGGCAACACGCGGGTCCCGGTGTATTCCCTGGTGGGGATCCTCCTGACGGAGGCTGAGCTGCACGGCCGGGACGTCGCCCGTGCGGAGACCCGGCCGTGGACGATCCCGCGCTCGCACGCGGTGATGGGCATCGAAGGGCTCCTACCGCTGCTCCATCATTTCGTCGACCCCGCCGGCGCGGTGTTCGACGCGGTGTACGAGCTGCGTGTGCGCGGCGGGTCGGTCGTGTACGTGAAGGTGGACGACGGACGCGTCGACCTCGACGAAGAGCCGCAGCGCCGGGTCGACTGCCGCCTGTCGGTCGATCCGGTCGAATACCTGCTCGTGGGCTTCGGACGCAAGAGCCGGGTGGGTCCGATGGTGACCGGCAAGCTCGTCGCGTGGGGCCGGAAGCCGTGGCTCGGACTACGGTTCGCCGGTGTCTTCCGGACCGTCTGAGGCGTCTCGGGCTTCTCTATAGCCCCTGTGCGGTCGGCCAACTACACTTGGTATCAGTCGAGCCGAGGTTGGGGGTACCGATGGATCTCTCGCCGCGCGAGATAGCCCAGAAGCAGTTCTCCGTGGCCCTGCGGGGCTACGAGAAATCCGAGGTCGAGGCCTACCTCACCTGGCTCGTCCAGGAGGTCGAGCAGGCGTTGGCTGCGGCCCGCGCCCCGTCGACGGCCACGCCCGGGTTCGAGGCCCTGGGTCGGGAGGTCGCGTCGGTGCTCACCAGCGCACGCCAGGCGGCCGACGCTCTCCGGGCGCGGGCGAAGGAGGAGACCGACGCCCTCCGCAAGGAGGCGTCCGAGACGGCGGCCCGGATCCGCGAGGACGCTCGCCAGAAGGCCGAGACGCTGCGCGCCTCTTCCCAGGACGAGGCGCGCCAGGTGACCCAGAAGGCCCGGGCCGATGCCGACGCGACGCGGCGCGCGGCAGAGGAGGCGGCCAGCGAGATGCGCCGCAAAGCGCAGGCGGATTCCGAGCGCATCCGGGCCGACGCCGAACGCCGCAAGAGCCAGCTACTGGACGAAGCCGAGAAGCGGCACGCGGCCCTGGTGGCCCACGAGCGCGACGTGCGCTCCCGGCTCGAGGGTACGGCGCGCGCCCTCGAGCAGCTCAAAGACCTGGTGAGCACCGAAGCCCCCGCCCCGAAGGCGGGCCTCGTCGGGGCAACGGTCGAGGCCCAGAGGCAGCCTGCGCCGGAGTCGCGAGCCTTGCCCGAGGCGCGACTCGAGCCCGACACGCGATCCGCTGGTGAGGACTCGCGGCCCGAGCCCGAGCCCTTCCCGCCCGAGCCCGAGCCCTTCCGGCCTGCCCCCGAGGCGCGGCCCGAGCCCGAGCCCTTCCGGCCCCCCAGCCTCGTCGAGTCGTGGCGCGCGAACCGAGCAGCCGCCACACCGCGCGTGGTCACGCGCGCCGAGTCGGACCTGGTGGCCGAGCACGACGAGGCCGGCGACCGCCCCGGGCGCGAGGCCGACCCCCCCCGCGCCGACCCGGACCGGGACGAGGAGGCGGACCGCGGCGAGGGCGAGGAGATGCCCGTCGCCAGCCTCAGCGAGACGGACTTCCCCGAGGAGGGCGCGCCGGACCTCGAGGTCCCGGACCCCGGGGCCCCCCGCGCCGCCGGCGAGCCATCCCCGCGCGAGGCGCCCTCGGAGCCGAGACGGTTCTAGACCCGCGCCTTCACGACCTGCTTCGGCGCGCCGAGGCGGGCGAGGAGATCCTGGGCGAACGTCTGCACGTCCTCGAGTGGGGCCCGCTGCCCCTGGGCCAGGGGGTCGGCGCCGCGCTAGCGCTCGACCACCGGGGGGACCTCGTGCTCGTCGCCGCCTTCTCGGCGATCTCGGCCGCAACCGGCGAGCAGCTCCGCGCTCAGCTCGACGAGCTCGCGTCCCTGACCCCGCACGATCTGGCGGAGCTCGGAGAGGTGCCCACCGACGCGGCCGAGCTGGCCGCTCGTCAGCGCAGCTTCTTCCCGGATACGCCCCACCGCGGCGGCGACACATTCAACCGGGGGCGCGCCGCCATCGTGATCGTCCGCCGGCAACCGACCGCGGTCGCGGTCGAGACGCTCGCGGCGGCACTCGGCAGCGAGCTACGCCGCCTCCTGATCGACGAGGACGACTCGGGGCGCGGGTTGGACCCGGACGAGGCGCTGAGACGCGCCGCGCTCGCGCCGGAGGAGACACCGACGCCGGCGCTTCCGGCGCTTCCGGCGCGCAGCCGCGTCGCGGTCGCGGCCATCGTGGGGGGGCTGGTGCTCCTCGCCGCCGGCCTCTACAGGTCCCTCGGGGGAGCTGGTGGAGCCGACTCTCCGATCGTCGACACCGCGGTGGAGTCGCCGGTCCGGACGCTTGTGACCGGCGTGCCCGCCTCCGCGACCTCCACCTTCCTCATGGGCCAGCGCCGCGTCCTCAGGATGACCTCGGGACGGCTCCTCGCGCTGTATCCCACTCCGGCCGGCCTGCAGATCCTTGTCGACGAGAACAACCAGGGCCGTTCGTGGCGCAGCCCCACCACGATCCCCGATATCGACGCGGTGTCGGTTGCGGGCGCGCTCGACGGCCGCGATCGGATACACCTCGCGTTCAGCGACGGCACTCGGACCGCGTACGCGCGGATCGTGGCGGACCCTCAGCGGGGGTGGAGTGTGACCAAGACCGTGGAGGTCGATAGAGCGACGGGGAGCCCCGTCGTGGACGTGGCATGGGACGGTCGCGCTGGGGTCGCGCACGTGGTGTGGGTCCAGCAGCTTCAGGAGAGCGAGCAGCCGATGTGGGCGGCGATCTCGGGGGTCGGTGATGCGGCTGCGGTGAAGCAAACCGCGCTGTTGGCCGAGGCAGCCGCAGGCAGCCCCGTGCTGGTCAACGTTGCGGTGGGGGCGCGCTCGCAGGTGATAGCGACCTACCGCAAGCCCGGCGCGCCGAGGGGGTGGTTCTCGAGGACGGCAGCTCCACCCGCCGGCGCGCGGCCGGGCTCGGACAAGGTGAGGTTCTCCTGGGCCCCCGAGCAAACGGTCCCGATCGACTCCGAGATCGGCGCGGCGAGCCTGGCGGTCGACGCGCGCGGCACCGCCCATCTCGTCCTCCGCGACGACTCGGCGACGGCGCTGGTCTATGCGAACAAGACCGCCGGCGCCGGGTGGACCCAAGGCGAGCCCGCCCTCGACGCGGAGCATCCCGAGCAGATCGACTCCCCGTCGGTCGCGATCGATTCCGTGTCGCGACTCGTGTATGTGTTCTTCCAGACCGCAGGGGCCGGCGGCCGTCCGGAGATCGCGCTCGTGATCCGCGACCCCGCGACGGGATGGGAGGGCCCCTACTCGATAGCCGCTCCGGAGGACATACCGGACGGCGCTCTGTTCCCCACGGCTCTGGCCGGGAGCGACGGCCAGGCGATCGTGCTGTGGACGACCGGAGGGTCCACCCCCGCGTTACAGGCGGCGCGCGTCACCGCCCCCTGAAAGGGGAAGGCGCCGGCTCTTACCGGACCGCCGGGGCGTCCCTCTTGCTCAGGGTCAGCAAGCCCCCCAGGGTCAGCAAGGCACCGGCGAGCGCGAGGAGCCGAGAGGGGTCGTTCGCACCTGTCCGCGGCAAGACGCCCCCGCGCACGTCCGGTACCACGGAGGGAGGCTTGTTGTCGGGCCGGTCGATCTGGCCGGGACCCACCCGGTTGAAGCGGTTCGTGAGCGTGCACACGAACGTCCGGCCCGCATCCGCCGGAAGGTCCACCGTGAAGGTGCAATCGCCCTCGACCGAGGTCTGGCTCCAGCCGGCGACGAGATCCTCGGTGACGTTGTAGGTCCCCTCCTCGAGAGGCGTCTCGAAGCGCGCGATGCCCGCTTGGTTCGTGACCCGGACCTCGCCCCCGCGCGGCGCGCCGGGCCCCGTCAGGCGAACCTTCCACCCCTCCTCCAGCCCGGACGGCAGCGTGATCTTGACTACGCGCGCCTCGGGCGCGCTAAGGACGTTCCTGAAGAAGACGCCTTCCTTGCACGTGCCGGTCTCGAGGACCGCCGTCTTGGTCTCCTTCTCGACGAAGCCGGCGGCGGTCAGCTCGCGCACCCGATAGGTCCCGAGAGGAAGGTCGGTCAGGGCGGTGGACAACGAGGTGTCGCCCGGCCCGAACACCAGCGACGCCTGGACCGTGTCGCCGGTCGCGTCGTTCGTCACCGAGAAGTTGAACACCTGGCTCTCGCCCGCCTGAAGGACGTCGGGGATCGTCTTGCGGATCGTGAGTGTGCCGAACGCGGACGCCGCGATGTCGATCTCGCCGCGGGCGGTCGCCAGTACCTCGCCCGCGTTCGCGACGGTGGCAACGTCCGCCAGGAGGCCGTCGTCGAGGACCGCGCCTTCGTCCGCGTACACGGTCTTGGCGAAGGTCACCGTGCCCGGCCCGCTCTGGACCCCGGAGGTCCATGTGACGGGCCCCTCGGTCCTGGTGCCGGGAACGTATCCGCCGCCGAACGAGGAGCCGGCGACGGCGCCGGTGACCCCGTTCACCGCGAAGCTGAGCCCGTCCCCGGTGATGGTCTCGACGTCGGTGATGACCGCGGTCTCGTGCTCGGCGGGGCCGGCGTCGGTGGTAAGTGGAGCCACCGCGGAGACGTCCTGGGAGCCCAGCGGGTCCTCTCCCACCACCTGGGAGCTGTAGGTGACGGTCGCATCGTCGCTGAACACCAGACCGGCGAGGTCGGTGCCCGGGGGCAGGTCGGCGAGGGGGATGCGGGTGATGTTGGTGAAGGTGACCGAGCCGCCGGCGGGCACCTCCTGAGGACCGCCGAAGTCGGCCGAGCCCAGGGTCCTGATCGGGACGCGGGTCCCCGGCGCGGTTCCGACGTAGATCACGTCGCGCGTGATGTCGGCGATGATCGGACGCTTCGCCGGGTTCTCGACGACGATGTTCGTCGTCAGCCGGATCCGCCCGGGCACGGCGTCCAGGCGTTCCCACGAAACCGTCACCGTGACCGGTATCCCCGCGGCCGTCCCATCGGGGTCACACGTGTCGGCGAACGCGACCGCAGCCGGCGCGACCTCTTTGGTGACGTTCCAACCGAACTCCAGGCCCTGCGTGGCAGTCATCGTCTTCGTGGCCTTCTGCGGCAGCACCGGCACCGGGATCGAGATCTTCCTCAAGCCGACACCGCCGGGTTCGAGGTCGCTGTTGGCGACGTACGACTGCAGCGACGATCCCGGATACAGGACCGACCGCAGCGACAGGCGCTGGTAGTAGTCGTAGACGCACACCGACTCCGGACCCTGGGTCACGGTCACGAGCCGGTAGATCGTGGAGTCGGCGCCTCCGAGGCTGGGTCCTCCCTTGACCAACGGCCCGCTCGTGAGGCTGCAGGTGCCGGTCGATAGCGCCGTGTTCAGCACCGGGATCGAGATGAAGTCGTAGCCCACGATCCCGTCGTCGATGTAGTCGGCTGCGAGAGCGACCGTTGTCAGCGAGTCACCCGGTCCCGGGGACGCGGTGAAGGTGACGCGGTGCGGTACCAGGTCGAGCTCGTTCCAGTCGGCGGCCAGGTTGCCGGTCGTGTAGAGGTCGTCGGGACAGACGAACGGACCGGTGGCGGGGAACGTGAGCGGGCCGCCGCGGCACCCTTCGAGGGTCACCTGGGCATCGGTCGGCGCTTGGGCCGAGGCCGTGAGCGCCACGACGCCGCTGCCCGCTAGCAGCGCCACGACCGCGGCCGCCACCCGCAGAGAGCGCGCTCTCATCCCGGTCCTTACGTGGTGGTTCGCCATTGGTCCCCTCCATCTCACCGGCGACACCGCCGGCGCTCGTTCTCAACCCCCTGCGGTCCTACGAGGCGCGGCCACGCCGCCACGCTCCGTTGACATTACCCCCTTACCTGGAAGAAACGGGCAATCCACCGGGGTCGATCGTCTCCGGCGATACTCACGCGGTGGTGCCAGCGGTCGAGGTCGTCGATGCCGGTGGCCGGGACGTGCGGGTCACCAACCCCGGCAAGGTCTTCTTTCCGCGCTCTGCGGTGACCAAGCTCGAGCTCGTGCGCTACTACCTCGAGGTCGCCGGTGCGTTGCTGAACGCCAACCGGGCCCGGCCTACGACGCTCTACAGATGGCCCAACGGGGTGGATGCCCCCGACGACGCGTTCTATCAGAAGCGGGTCCCCGACAAGGGCCGGCCGGAATGGCTGGAGACCGCGCTGGTGCGCTTTCCGAGTGGGCGTTCCGCCGAGATGCTCGTTCTCGCCGATCCCGCTCATATCGCGTGGGCCGTCAACCTGGGATGCATCGACTTCAACCCGTGGCCGGTCCGGAGGGCCGACGTCGACCATCCCGACGAGCTGCGCGTCGATCTCGACCCGACTCCCGGGATCCCCTTCGAGCACGCGCGTGAGGTCGCTCTCGTCGCACGCGAGGTGCTCGACGAGCATGGGCTGACGGGGTGGCCGAAGTCGTCGGGCAAGCGAGGCATCCACATCTTCGTGCGGATCGAGCCCCGCTGGGAGTTCACTGAGGTCCGGCGCGCCGCGCTGGCCCTGGCGCGCGAGGTGGAGCGCAGGTGTCCGAGGGCGACCACCGCATGGTGGAAGGAAGAGCGCGTCGGCGTGTTCGTGGACTACAACCAGAACGCGCGCGACCGAACCATGGCGTCGGCCTACTCGGTGCGCCCGGTGCAGGACGCGCGGGTGTCGTGTCCCATCGGTTGGGATGAGGTGGCAGACCTCGAACCGGAAGCGCTTACGGTCGCGACCGTGCCCGAACGCTTACGAGCTCGGGGCGACCCTCAGGCCGCGATCGACGCGCACGCGGGATCGATCGAGTCCCTGCGCGAGCTCGCTCAGCGGGACCAGCGTGAGGGTCTCGGGGACGCGCCGTGGCCTCCTCATTTCCCCAAGGCGAAGGACGAACCGCCCCGCGTCATGCCGTCGCGACGGCGCGCTCAGCCGGACGACGACGCGAGCTGATCGAACGTGCAACTGCGCGGGTCGCGGTCGTCGCGCCAGCGCACGAAGGTGGCGGCGTGACGGAAGCGGTCTCCCTGGAGATAGTCGAAGCGCACCTCGCACACCAGCCGAGGTTCCAGCGGGGTCCACTCGGACGCGGTCGCCGCGGCCCACCGGCTCGGGCCTCCCGGTGTTCGGCCCGTGCCGAAGCTGGTCCCTCCCTCAAGCTCCCTCAGCTGCTCGAGCAACGCGCGCCGCTCCTTAGCCTTGAAGGACGACGTGTGCCCGACGTAGTGGAGCACTCCACCGGAGTCGTACAACCCGAGGAGCAGCGACCCCACACCGTCACCCGTCTTGGAGAGCCGGTAGCCGCCGACCACGCAATCCGCAGAGCGATGGTGCTTGAACTTCACCATCGCGCGGTCGCCGGGCCGGTAGAGGAGGTCGCGACGCTTGACGATCAAGCCGTCCAGCCCGATGTCCTCGAACCGGTCGAACCACACCATCGCCAGATCCGGCTCGTCGGTCTGCGGAGTCAGGTGGACCCGAGAGCCCCGGTCGCGCCCGAACAGGGCGGTCGCCTTCGCACGCCGCGCCTTGCGAGCGGTCGTGCGATCGAGAGGCATCGCTCGCCCGTCGAGCTCCGCGGCCAGCCGGGCGCGCCGCTCCTCCAACGGCCGCGTCGTGAGGTCGTCGTCCCCGAGGGCGAGCACGTCGAAAGCGACGAAGCTTCCCGGCGTCTCGGCCGCGAGCTTCTCGATGCGCGACCGCGCGGGGTGGATGCGCTGCAACAGCGCCCCGAAGTCGAGACCCTCGGCCCCCGGCACGACGACCTCGCCGTCGATCACGCAGCGGGGCGGAAGGGCGGCCGCCAGCGTGGGGACGAGCTCCGGGAAGTACCGCTCCAGAGCCTTGCCGTCGCGGCTCCCGACGTGGATCTCGTCGCCGTCACGGAACACGATCGCGCGGAAGCCGTCCCATTTCGGCTCGTAGAGCCATCCCTCGCCGCGCGGCATCTGATCGTTGATCTTGGCGAGCATCGGCGAGACGGGTGGCATGACGGGCAGGTCCATGGCCGCATCATCCCAGCCCTAGGCTCCCCTGAAGATGGCACTGACGAACGCGGCGATCGCGGAGCTCCTCGCCCTTGAAGCCGAGAAGCACACGGGGAACAAGGAGAGAGCCGCGCGGCGAGGCGCGCGCGCCGCTCTCATGTGGCCCGACGAGCTCGCCGAAACGCTTGCGCGCGGAGGCACGCTCGAGGACCTGCGTGCCGTGGGGCCGTGGATCTCGGGCTTGATCGAGTCGTGGATCGCCGACCCGCCCGAGCTCGTCGCTCCTCCGGATATCAGGCGGGACTTCCGCTCGTTCGCGTCGGCGCGCGCGCGTCTTGCAGCGGCGCCGGCCGAAAAGAGCGAGTTGCGCGGCGACCTCCAGATGCACAGCCTCTACAGCGACGGCACGTGCACGATCGCGGAGATGGCCGAGCATTGCATCGGCCTCGGTTACTCGTACCTCGCGATCACCGACCACTCGCAAGGACTCAAGATCGCCGGAGGGATGGACGAGGACGCCCTCGCGCGCCAAGCGGACGAGGTACGCGCTCTGAACGAGGAGCTCGAGGGCCGCTTCGAGGTCCTTCATTCCCTCGAGATGAACCTCAGCCCCGCCGGCGAGGGAGACATGGAGCCGAGCGCTCTGGCCGGACTTGACCTGGTGCTGGGTTCGTTCCACTCACAGCTGCGCACCAAGGACGACCAGACCGACCGGTACCTCGCCGCGCTCGCCAACCCCGACATCCAGGTGCTCGGCCATCCCCGCGGCCGACAGTGGAACTTCCGGCTCGGGCTGACCGCGGACTGGCCGCGCGTCTTCGCGGCTGCTCATGCCGCGGACAAGGCCGTGGAGATAGACGCGCACCCGAACCGCCAAGACCTCAACGTAGAGCTGCTACAGATCGCGCGCGATGCCGGCACGCGCATCTCGATCGGGACCGACGCGCATTACCCGTTCGAGCTGCTGTTCATCGACCTGGGGCTGGCCGCCGCGCTCGAAGCGGGGATCCCGCGGGACCGGATCCTGAACCTCATGCCGGCGGACGAGCTCAAGCGGTGGGCCGGGGACGTGAGGGCCCGGGCCCGGGTAGCGGGGGCCTAGTCGCGCCGGTCGCGGCCGACGAACCGCCACGCGCTGGGCAGTGCACCCGCCGCGAGCAGCACCTTGAGGATGTCGCCGACCACGAACGGATAGAGCCCGAAGTCGAGCGCGTCGTCGTACTTGTCCACCGCTCCGACGAGGGGCACGTTGAGGGCGTTCGCGAGCCATAGCACGCCGAGCGTGAAGATGATGATCTCGCCGATGACCATGGCGCCGATCGCGCTTCCGATGGACCGGTCCCAGCCTTGCTGAGCGAGATGGCCGATGACGGCCGCGGCGACGACGAAGCCCCACAGGTAGCCACCGGTGGCCGAGGATGCGTACAACAGCTCGACCCCATGCTGGCCGTCTGCGAAGAAGGGCAATCCCACCGCTCCTTCGACGAGGTAGAGACCGACGGAGGCGACGCCCCGCACGGTCCCCAACGAGGCCGCCACGAGCAAGACTCCGAGGGTCTGGCCAGTGATCGGCACCGGGGTGAACGGCAGCCGGATCGATAGCTGCGCCAGCCCCGCGATCAAGAGGCTCCCGGCGACGATGAAGGCGACGTCGACGATCCACCCGGCCCGGATCCGGACGGGTCTTATCTCTTGTGCCAGCGTGCTCATGGCTCGCACCTCGCTCGATCCGACAGCCCTCGGTGGCGGCGAGAGCATACCGAGCGCCTCGAGCCTAGGTTTATCCTCGTTGGGCTCGTCCCGGCGGCGTGGCCGAGTGGCTTAGGCAAGGGACTGCAAATCCCTGCACAGCGGTTCGATTCCGCTCGCCGCCTCCACTGTGCGGCCCGGTGGGGTGCCTCCGGCCCGGCCGTCCGGGCCCCCGCCGGTGGCCCCGCGCGGTCGGTTAGATTCGACCGACGGGGCGTTAGCTCAGCGGGAGAGCACTTGCTCGACAAGCAAGGGGTCACTGGTTCAATCCCAGTACGCCCCACCAGTAAAGGTGCTGGTCAGAGGGCCTTTTTCAGCCCTTCACCGATCGTCTGAACCCGGCCGTGCAGCGGCCGTGCAGCACATATGCAGCAGGATTTTTCAGAGCCGTCGCTCGCGGGCATCGTTCGGGCCCTTCGTTCGGCGCTCCTCGCGCTCGCAGTCCTTGCACACCGGACGACGTCCATCCCACCATCCGGGGTGACGCCGGAACCCCGTTAAGGCTTTCCGCTTGCCGCACTTCCGGCAGCGTTTCGTCACGGAGAAGGCATCGACAGGACTTCCCACGGATCCCCTTGCATGAAGCGCTCGATCAGCGGCCACACGGTCCCGCTCGTCGGTGGATACCTCGCGTCAAGGGCTCGGTTCTCCTCGAGGAGGGCTTCCCACGACAGGCCCTTCTCGCTGAGCGCCAGGCCTTCCTCCCACTTCTTGTTCATCAGCTCCTCCGGCGGCAGGAACGCGTCAGACAGCGCCAGGAGCGCCGTGTAGTCGGGCGTCTGGATCAGGGCCTCGCACCATGCGTCGCCCGTCGCTTCGTTGAATCGCAGCGCCACCTCAACCCCGGCCCACTCGTCGATCTGGTCCACGAGCGCGTCACGTATGAGGCCCTCTTTCGCGCTCAGGACTAGGAACTCCTCGAGCAGGCGCCCCAGCTCGGCGACGTTGTCCTCGCCGATCATGAGGTCGTAGCCGCGCGCCTCTAGATCGAACCTCGCTCGGAACCTTTCTCGCAGCTCGGCCAGGTAACGCTCGTCGGTGTCGTCGAAGACGATGCGCGCCATCAGCTCTCGCCTCGGAGGGCGCGCAGCTCGTCGTCGAGAGGGTCGTCGTCGACTGGCACCACCAGCCGGGGGAGCAAGCGCCCGTCGCAGCATGAATGGGCATCGGCCCAGCTTTCGTGGACGAGCTCGCAGGTGGCGCACATGAAGTAGCGCCATTCGCTGAGAGGGCCGTTCGGGTCGCGCTCGGGGTCGAGCGGGCGGAAGTCCATCTTCTACGACGCGTTCGTGGCTTTTACGAAGCTCCGATCGAGAGCCTCGACCAGCTCGGCGTCACCGTGCG